>JAKMEV010000105.1:0-9340 GCA_022425785.1 Akkermansiaceae bacterium
CCGTGGAATTGCTTTCGGCCCGATCCATGTCGTGGCACGAGGGTTCGCTGCTCCTGATGTCTATCCCATCAAGGAAGAAAATATTCCAGCCGAGCAAGCTCGCTTTGACCTCGCTATCGCCAAGACCAAGGAACAACTGGGCCAACTGCAAGACCACATTGAGGGCATCGCCGGCTCTAATGATGAAGGGCTGGTCTTCGAAGCTCACAGCCTTGTTCTTGAAGACCCCGGCCTCCTGCGAAAAGTCAGTAAGGCTATCGAAGAGCGGAAACAGAACGCCGAGTTTTGTTTCTACGCCGTGATGCAAACCTTCCTCGAAGCAATGCGTCGGGTTGCCGACAGTTACCTCCGGGAACGCGCCGTCGATATCGACGACGTTTGCCAGCGGGTCCTCCGTAACTTCAAGGCTGACGACGGCGCAATCGGCCCAGACCATCAACATCTTTTGGTCACTTACGATCTTAGCCCTTCTGACACGGCGTCAATGGATCGCGCCAAGCTTCTCGGCTTTGTCACTGAAGCCGGAAGCATCAATTCCCACACTGCCATCCTGGCCCGGGCATTGGGAATTCCCGCTATCGTGGGACTTGGAGGCGCGGTTCTGGAAACGACTGCTTTGGCTCCCGCAATCATCGACGGATATTCCGGAAAACTCATTGTTCATCCTTCAGAGGAGACCACTGCGCGCTATCAAAAACTCGCAGCTGAACGGCAATCAGCCCGAAAGGCTCTCGAAGCCCTTCGTGACAAGGAGAGCACGACAACCGACGGCCACCACATAACGCTTTCCGCAAATATCGAGTTCACCCATGAGCTAGATACCGTCCGCGAAAACCGAGCCGAGGGCGTGGGATTATTTCGAACTGAATTTTTCCTTCTCGAGTCTTCCAACCACCCAAACGAAGAAGCACAAACCAAGGTCTACCGAGAACTCGCGTTGGGAACCAAGCCGCATCAAGGAATCATCCGCACGCTTGACTCCGGTGGCGACAAGTTGGCCGTCGAAGCCTTCAGCGAACCCGAACCCAACCCCTTCCTGGGCTGGCGCGGCATTCGGGTGTCCCTCGACCGTCAGGCAATGTTCAAGGAACAGCTTCGCGCAATCCTTCGTGCGAGTTCCGAGGGAAAGCTCGGAATGATGTTCCCTTTTATTTCAGGCCTCTCGGAAATCAAGGCCTGCCGGAAGCTCGTCTCAGAGTGCATGGGTGAACTCGATGCGGAAGGCCATGCCTATGATGCTGATCTCGAAATTGGCGCGATGATTGAAATCCCCTCGGCTGTTCTCGTCGCCGACGAGATTGCCAAAGAAGTTGACTTCTTCTCGATCGGGACAAACGACCTGATCCAATACACCGTGGCAGTGGATCGAATCAATCACCGCGTTGCCAAGCTATACCGATCTTCCCACCCTGCCGTCATCCGCTTGATCAAGATGACCACTGATGCCTCCAAACGGGCCGGTATCTGGACCGGAGTTTGTGGCGAGATGGCCACGGATCTCCACATGACACCACTTCTGGTTGGACTCGGAGTGGATGAACTTTCAGTGGGGCCCCATGACCTCGCCCCCGTTCGTAAAGCCCTTCTCTCACTGGATTTTGGCGAGTGTCAGGAAATGGCAGCGAGGGCCCTTGCTCTGGCCACCAGTCGGGAGGTTTTTGAGTGCACCAAGGCAATGGCGCAAGAAGCCTATCCCGACTTGCTGGAAGGACTTGACGCGGTTTAGCGCATCTCCATACCGCTCTTGGCAAAGACCCAGCGATTGATCTCGCCTCCCTTGATGAGGGCTTTGGCATTCACGGGCTTCTCTCCAAAAATGGTCTGGGCTTTGTAAGTCACCAAACCGATCTGGTAGTTCACTCCGTCAATACTTTCGTCTTCGCCAGCCTTCCAGGTAACTACCTGCTCGGCCTTAAACTCCTTCAAAGTACCCGCAGCGATGAACTTTTTCATTAACGCCACAAGTTCATCAGGTGAAAGCTTCTTATCAGCAGGTTCAGGGGCCGGTTCCGAATTGTCCGTTCCATCTGTCCCACCGTCCCCGCTTGCAACCATGGGACCACCGGTAGCTGGAGCTGGAGGAGTCACGACAGGAGGAGTCGGATCGGCCACTGGTGGAGGATTCACCGGAGCGGGCGGATTGACCGGCGGCTTGGGAGGAGCCGCAGTGGGTCCTCCAGCGACCTTCCCTGCGTCCTTTTCAAATTTGGCCTGAGCCAAAACCCCATACAGGTCGGTTGTCTCAACAGCGACACGGCCTTTGGCGACGCCATCAGTGGTCTCGATGATCAATTCTAATCCGTCCCGATTCAGCAACTTCACTTCGGTTCCACGAGTGAGCATTTTGACTCCTTCGCCGCTATTAGTCTCCAATTTGATTTGTTTCGCGATTTTGACGATCTTGGGCAGGTCGTCTGTCCGGTATTCAGCCAAATCAATTTCATAGATAGCGCTCTGAATTTTGACGTTCTTGACGAGGGAGGATGTGGCCTTTTTTTCCTTCACCAGCATTGGTGTAATGGTCGGTCCGAGAACATAACCTAGGAAGAAGAGGACAAATACGATAATGGCAAATTTTGCGTATCTCATAAGATCGAGTGGGTGCGGGCAGAAATTTAGAGTGCTCTTGACGATTTGTCACGTCACCAAACTCAGGTTTGACCTTTTCTCTTTCAGACCAAAAGCTGGGGCATGGCAAATTCGCGTCTTTTTCTCCTCGATGGCATGGCCTTGGTCTATCGGGCCCACTTCGCCTTCATCAGGAACCCCATCACCAACTCAAATGGCGTAAACACCTCTGCGATATATGGTTTTGCCAACACTCTCCTGACCATTATCGGGAAGGAATCGCCCACTCATCTTGCGGTAGCCTTCGATACCTCGGCCCCTACTTCGCGCCATAAAACCTATCCCGAATACAAGGCCCAGCGGGAGGCAATGCCCGAAGAATTGGCCGCCGCGATCCCCGAAGTGAAAAAATTGTGCGTTGCTTTCCGCATTCCGGTCATTGAAATGGACGGATTCGAAGCTGATGACATCATCGGCACAATCGCTCATCAGGCTGAGGAAAACGGGAATTTCGACACCTTTATGGTCACGCCCGACAAGGATTTTGCGCAATTAGTCGCCCCACGAACCGCGATGTGGAAACCCGGACGCCAGGGATCGGATCACGAAGTCCTCGACCTCCCTGCCATCCTCGAAAAATGGGAGGTCAAATCGCCCAAACAAGTAATCGATATTCTCGGACTTTGGGGTGATGCCTCCGACAACATTCCCGGCGTTCCCGGAATTGGAGAAAAGACGGCAAAAAAACTCGTCGGGCTGTACGATTCGGTTGAAGGACTGATCGACAACATCGACAAGCTCAAGGGCAAGCAGAAAGAGAACGTTACCAACTTTGCCGAACAAGCCCGCCTATCCAAAGATCTCGCGACCATCATTCTTGATGTTCCGGTTGCACAAACATTGGAGGACCTTGTTCGTCGGGAACCAGACGAGGAAGTCCTGAAGGCAGCCTTCGAAGAATGGGAATTCCGCACCCTGACCAAGCGCCTCTTTTCGAAGAATGACGATTCAGACGGCGGCGACGCTCCAGTCTTCGAGAGTTTGAAAAATATTTCTGACGTCCCACACAACTACCACCTCGTCCGTTCCGACGACGAGATCGAGGACCTCATCAAAAAACTCACCACCGCTGAGTCCTTCTGTTTTGATGTCGAAACAAATTCTCTCGATCGTTTTCGAGCCAAGCTCCTCGGCATCGCATTCTCCACCACTCCACAAGAGGCATACTATCTACCAGTTTCAGATTGGGAATCTCTTCGCAAAAAAATTGCTCCCGTTCTGACTTCCGACTCTCTCAAAATCGGACACAATCTCAAATTCGACCTCGCCATTCTTCTCTCTCACGGTATCGCCGTGAAAGGTCCATTCTTTGACACCATGCTGGCCCATATCCTAGTGGCTCCGGATCAAAAACACACCATGGATAGTTTGGCTGAAAGCCTTCTCAATTATTCTCCAGTCAAGCTTGTCGATCTTTTCACTGAAAGCACAGAACCCGACGACGACCTCTTCGCTGCTGCTGCCAAAAAGAAGGCGGCCAAGGGAGACCTTGACCCGTCGGAAATCCCCACGGAAAAACTAGCTGAATACGCGGCCGAAGATGCTGACGTGACCATTCAGCTTTTCCACTCCCTCAAACCTCTGCTTGAAGAAAAGAAACTCCTCCCGCTCTGGGAATCCATCGAAGCCCCGCTTCTTTCTGTCCTCGTCGCCATGGAAGCCGAAGGAATCACGGTCAATCAAAATGTCCTCGACGAAGTTGGTAAAACCCTCGCGGAACGGATCGCAAAACTCAGTGTCGAAATCGAAGCCTCCGCCGGAAGATCTTTCAACCTCAACTCACCCAAACAACTCGGAGAGATCCTCTTTGGCGAAATGGAGCTGGTGGAAAAACCAAAGAAAACAAAGACCGGTCAATTCAAGACCGACGAACAAACTCTTTCTTCTCTTGCCCCCAAACATCCCATCGTTGCCAACATCCTCTCATACCGGGAAGCAACCAAACTGAAAGGAACCTATGTCGACGCGCTCCCTGATCATCGCGCGCCACACTCCGGACGGGTCCACACCCATCTCCATCAACTCGTGACCACCACCGGACGACTCGCCTCCAGCGATCCCAATCTACAAAACATCCCGGTTCGCTCGGAAACAGGTCGGGAGTTGCGCCGGGCTTTTGTTCCCCGTGGCCCCGAATTTACCCTCCTCGCAGCGGATTACTCCCAAGTGGAACTCCGTGTTATGGCGGCTCTTTCAGGCGACCCAACCATGATCGAAGCTTTTCAAAATAATCTCGATATTCACACCGCAACCGCCGCCAAGGTGTTCGGAGTCGAGATTGATGGGGTTATTCCGGACATGCGACGCACTGCCAAGATGGTAAACTTTGGCATCATCTATGGCATTTCAGCCTTCGGCCTATCACAACGTCTGGGCATTCCCCGCGGAGAAGCCAGTGAAATCATCAAGACCTACTTTGAACAGTATCCTGCCATCAAGCAATTCATGGAAGACACTATTGAAGATGCCCGTGAAAAAGGATACGTGGAGACCCTCGCAAAGCGCCGGCGCTACTTTAAAGACATTACCTCATCCAACGCAACCATCCGTAGCAATGCTGAACGAGCCGCGATCAACAGTCCAATCCAGGGATCAGCAGCCGATATGATCAAAATCGCCATGATTAAGGTGCAGGAACTCCTCGTTGGCAAAAAATCCAAAATGATTCTCCAGGTCCACGATGAGCTCCTTTTCGATCTCCATCTTGATGAACAAGAGGATCTAACACCGAAAATTGTCGAAGCGATGGAAACAGCCGTCATTTTACCTAAAAACGTCCCCATCCGAATCGACACTGGCTCGGGCGACAACTGGTTGCAAGCTCACTAGAACCCTCTACACTTCGCCCCACATGAAATTACTCCCTCTCCTTCTTTCACTTACTTTCATTATTGGTTGCCAAACCGACCCCCTAAAAAAAGACCCACCCGAGGCCAAAATTAAAGCCCCCGTCGGAACTACCGTCCTGATTGATACTAGTCGGGGAAGCATCCTCGTTGAGCTCGACGACAAGAAAGCGCCGGTCACGGTAAAAAATTTCCTCAGCTACGTGGATCAGGGCTTCTATGACAACACGACATTTCACCGCGTTATCTCCCACTTCATGATTCAGGGAGGTGGCTTCACCCTGAAGGAAGGCATCCTCAACGAAAAAATAACCGGAGCTCCCATTACCAACGAAAGCGCCCAAACCTCTCCTAATACCCGCGGCACTCTCGCCATGGCCCGCAAGCCTGATCCAAATTCCGCGACGTCCCAATTCTTTATCAATGTCGTAGACAACACCCAACTCAATCACCCAAACTCCAATGGCAGCGGCTACGCAGTTTTCGGTAAAATCATCAAAGGCATGGAAGCTGTTGATGCTATAAAAGCGGTTCAAGCCGGCACGACTTACGCCAATGTGCTTAATGCCACGGGTATCGCCATGCCGACTTC
Organism: Akkermansiaceae bacterium; assembly: GCA_022425785.1. Taxonomy (GTDB): domain Bacteria; phylum Verrucomicrobiota; class Verrucomicrobiia; order Verrucomicrobiales; family Akkermansiaceae; genus SW10. The sequence continues at coordinate 6,067 of JAKMEV010000105.1, forward strand.
GATGAAGGATGTTCCGGTTGAGCCGGTCGTGATCAAGTCGATCCGCCGCACCCTCAAACTCCAGTAAATCATGATGTCTTGGCCTCTACCACTCCTGGGGTTCCTGTTGGGCTCCATTCCCTTCGGTCTTTTAATGGGAAAACTTAAAGGCATCGATATCCGCCAACATGGCTCGGGTAATATTGGAGCCACCAATGTTTTTCGAACCCTGGGGAAACAATTGGGTATTACTTGCCTCCTTCTCGATTTCACCAAAGGTCTTGTCCCGGTTCTCATCGCCAAGAATATGGTTGAACCCATGATGGCTGAACAACAATTTACGGCTCAATCCATCGAAGTCCTTACCGCCCTTGCTTCAATCATGGGACATAATTACTCTCCATGGATTGGCTTCAAAGGCGGAAAGGGAATTGCCACCACCGCCGGAGCAATCACCGCGCTGATGCCCTTCGGACTCGTCTTGCTAATTCTGGTATGGGCCACCTTCACCTTCACCACCAAGTATGTTTCGGTGGGCAGCATTGCCGCTGCCGCCTCCCTACCCATTCTCGTCATTACCGGTTCGGCCTATCACGGCAAGCTAGCCAATGGCACCTGGAACAAGCCACTCTTCATCTTCTCTCTGATCGCCGCAATTCTGGCGATCTGGAAACACCGGGCCAACATAGCCCGCCTCAAGTCGGGGGCCGAAAACCGCATCGGACAAAAGAAAAAGGAGGATTCAGCGTGAATTCCACCTTTGAGAACCCTCTCGTCGTCGGCTGCGGATCCTGGGGTACTGCTCTGGCCCTTCTGCTGGCGAACAAGTGCCCGCAAGTCCACCTCCTTGGGAGAAAGCAGAGCACCGTCGACGAAATCAACTCATCGAAAGAGAACAAACACTACCTCCCCGGAATCACTCTTCCGTCCAATCTCGTCACAACAACAGACCCGGGTATCGCCAATAATGCCGACCTCCTTCTTTTTGTCATTCCCACCTCCGAAACCCGCACTGCTGCCGAGAATCTCGCCAAACAGTCTATTTCAAAGACAGCCGTTCTCCTCTCCTGCTCCAAAGGTATCGAAAGAGAAACCGGTAAACGCATGTCCGAAATCATTTCGGATAGTTTCTCCGAAAATCCTGTCGCGGTCTTCTCAGGCCCCAACCATGCCGAGGAAATTGCCCGCGGTCTTCCCGCTGCAGCTACCATTGGCTGCTCGGATATTGCCATCGGCGAAGCTCTGCAGCACACCTTTTCAAATGAACGGTTCCGCTGTTACACCAACGAAGATGTTGCGGGTATCGAATTAGGCGGAGCGCTCAAAAACATCTTCGCCATCGCGGCCGGGGTGGCCGCAGGTCTCAAACTCGGCGACAATGCCATCTCCGCTCTCGTTACCAGGGCCCTCGCCGAAATGATTCGTCTTGGCACCCAACTCGGAGGAAATCCCGATACCTTCCCGGGCCTCTCTGGTCTTGGAGATTTAATGACAACTTGTTTCTCTCCGCATTCCCGAAACCAACGCATTGGCGTGGCTCTCGGAAAAGGAGAGAAGCTCCAGGATGCCGTCGAACAACTCGGCATGGTTGCCGAAGGGGTCCCTAATACACGCTCGATCTACGAAGCCGCCAGACGAGTCGACGCCCGCACTCCCATCATCGATGTCGTTTATGCGATGCTTTACGAAAATGTCCCGCCCGCCGAAGCTCTCGACCGACTCTTCAGACAAAGCCCGCGTAACGAAGTCGAATAGTCAGGAGTCCTTTTTAAAAGATCGCGAATCTCAGAGAGAAGCACCTCCTGCGCAGGAGGCTCGGCTGGAGCCCCAACTTCCTCCTCCTTCTTGATTGATCCCATAAGCTTCTCAATCACGATAAAGAGGTTCTTCCGATTTATCTGCGGCTTAGAACGGCCGGAGCACTGGTGTTTCCATAGCGATCCACCGAGCTCACTGCGACCGCATCTGGTGTCCCGCGCAGCGTCGCACTTTTGCCACTCGTGGCATAGATGAAAACCCATTGCTTACCGTAGCGGGCCTGAACCGCGTATTTCGAACACCCTACAACCGGTGACCAGGTCACGGAAATACCGCCAATTCCTTTCCCAGCCTTGACCGCCGGAGTATCAGGTGGAGCACTGCTAATCCACGGCATGGGGGGAACCAAAGCCGCCTGCTGATAGAAATTCTTTGCCAAACCATCACTGACTCCACCTCGATTCTGCATCAAGGATTTCATACTCCAAAAAACATGCCCGACATAGTTTCGACCGACACTCCGGGAAAGCGACACCTGATTAATGATCTCGCTCGCCGGACGTCCCGGGTCCTCCGATGACAGCACCCGCGAAGCAGCAATCCCCGGCCAAACCGGACGCTCCCCTTGTGCACGCCACCAGCTTAAGAGCTTGGTGTAACTCTGTGGACCCTCAATTCGCCAATACAATTGAGGCGACAAATAATCGCACCAGCCATTAGCTAGCCATTTCCGTGAATCCGCGGAAAGGTGACGATAGGAATCAATCGAAGCTGTCGTCCCAACCGGCACGCCTGGCCGCCAAATCCCAAACGGACTAATGCCAACCCTGACCCAGGGCTTCTTTTGCTTCACCGAACGATACATCCGCTCTACGAATCCATCGACGATCACCCGTCGTGCTGCCGGAGTTTTCCCATCAGGAAAGATTTGTTTGGGTTCACCATTTTTTGCGACATCCGGATAAGGATAAAAGTAGTCATCAATATGCACGCCATCCACATCGTAACGACTCACCACATCCAGAATCGTCCCCAAGGCCCGTTGTTGGGTAAATCGGCTTGAGGGATCCATCCAGCGATAGGATTTAAAATTCTTAATCACGCTGGGGTTGGTTCGCGTCACATGATTCCGAGCCGCAGGAATCTCACTATTTGGCAAAGCGCGAAAAGGATTAAACCAGGCGTGCACTTCGATCCCTCTGGCATGCGCCTGTTGAATTCAATAAGCCAGCGGGTCATAACCCGGAGAATCCCCCTGGGTCCCACTCACCCAATGACTCCACGGTTCCAAATTTGAACGATAGACGGCATCAGCATTGGGACGCACCTGGAAGATGATCGCGTTCATGCGCATGGAGGCCATCTTGTCCAAAATCCGCCTCATTTCCGCTTGCTGAGCTGACGCTCCCAATCCCTTCTTGCTCGGCCAATCGATATTGAACACACAAGCCACCCAGGCCGCCCGGAACTCCCGCGGAACTACGGGAACTCTCTCACGGCTGGGAGCGTAAGTCTGCCCAAGCAAAGGACACAGAAG
>JAKMEV010000121.1:0-6060 GCA_022425785.1 Akkermansiaceae bacterium
GCACCCTGAATGTGCGAAATCTCGACGTGACCATCTCCACGGTCGGTCTGAATTTGGCGGACTTCATTCAGTTGGTGATCACCAACGATGCGGATGCCGATCTGTTCACGGCATCCTTGCGCGACACTTTCGGGAATGTTCGTTCGGTGAGCGAGGCTGCGGATGTTACCGTTGGAGGGAATGGTGCCGGCCTCTTTACCTGGGCCTCGGTCAACCTGGGGGTTTCTCCAAGCGATCTTGGTGGGCGGACCGAACTACCGGACACCTCGCCGGCGGGCTTGACCGGATTTTCCGGTGAGATTGGCATCGTGAATATTTACGACCAGATCCTCGACGACACAGCGATTGGCGAAGCCTTTGATCGGGTAGCGACAATTGGGCAGGCTCCGGAGGGATTGGCGGTGACCGCGATTTCGTTTGATGATGATACGAACCAGCTCACTCTCACCTGGAACTCGATCAACGGGCAATCATACCTCGTCGAGTTTTCGTCGTCGCTGGAAGATGAGACGTGGTTTGAGCTGGATGACCCGATTGTCGCTGTTGGCGATGAGACAACTCAAGTCTTTGGACTCCCACCGAACCTCAGCAAATTATTTTTCCGGGTGGTTGTTGCTACGCCGTAGCGCATTTCGTCTATAGGCTCAGATTATTCCTACCATGCCATCAATTTCCAGGCTGGTGAAACTAGGGGCGGATGAGGCCTCGATAATGGTTCAACATTCCGACGGTTTGAAAAATTGGATCACCATTTCTACCGAGATTTTGAGTCAGGAACTGACGCCCGATGGTTTGGGCCGGAAAATTACGGTCGAACTGCCGGAGGGGGCCTCTCGCTTCGGTCGGCCTTTCAGTTCCGCCGAGTAAGAGTGGGTGCAGATTTAGATTCCGGTATCTGAAATCGGAAATTAGAGTCCCTCCCGTGAGATGGGCATTTTCGACGACTCTGGGGCTGAGCCTTTCAGCGGTGGCATTCATTGTGGCTTGCAGTAGCAGCACCCGGTGGGAAGGCGGAAACCCTGTTTTGAGTGATCTGCCTGTTTCCAAGTCACCTGTTTTAGCCAAAGCGGGCTTGATCGAGATCTCGGAGGTCGATTCGTCGATCAAGATCGATCTTCGCTATACCCGCCATTCGGCGATTGCGAAAAAAGCTCTTTATCAGTCCGGCATGCCCGCCTTACTCCGGCCTGAGACCGCAGTGCGTCTGCGCCGGGCCAATGAAAAGGTGAAGCTTTATGGTTATCGGATTATGGTCTGGGATGCTTATCGGCCTCCGAGTGCCCAGCTGGTGTTGTGGGATGCTTCGGGGCACGACGATCGATTTGTCGCGAATCCCTTCAGCAAGCCGTCCCAGCATTCCTGTGGCACCGCAGTCGATGTGACCTTGGTGACTTCTTCGGGAGAGCCTGTTGAGATGCCCACCGGTTTTGACAGCTTCACTGCGGAAGCTGCGGCCATGTATGAACATCCTGATCAGGAAGTGATGGAGCGAAAGCACATTCTGCAGCGAGCCATGATGGACGCTGGATTTTTTCCGCTGCCAAACGAATGGTGGCATTTCACCGATCGTCGTTTTAAGGCCTATCCCGAGACCATCGCACTCTCCGAGATTCAATCTGCTCTATGAAAGTTTTTCTTTTTCTCCTCGCCGGCCTCGCTTCCCTCTCCGCACAGATCAAGCCACTCGTCGGCACCTATCTGGGCGACAACCAGCGGAATTTTTACGGTAATGTCGCGCCGTCAAAGCTCAGGGTGAAATGGAAAACCTACCTTGGATCAGGCAAGACCACCTTCGGCAATGGCGACACCCGCACTTGGAAGGGGGCAGGATGGACTGGTCAGCCTTTGGTCATTCAGGAAGGCAAAGAGCTGTATTTGATCCAAGGAACGCTGAGTCATCACGTCAAAAAAATCCGCGCTCGTGACGGCAAGGTAATTTGGTCCACCAGCGTGGGCGATGTCATCAAGGGAACGCCTACCTTCATGGATGTCGGCGGCCCGGCCGAGTCGCGTTACGTGCTCATCGTGGGAAGTCGCAGCGGCTACGGACAACATTGGCGCACGGGAACGGCGCATAGCTTGCATGGCGTTTCCTTCATGACCGGAAAAATTCTCTGGCGTCACAACAGCGTCGCGACCGCCTCCAATAGTCGCGATGTAGATGCCTCGGCGATCACTTTGGGAAGCAAGGCGGCCATTCCTCTTGAGAATGGATTTCTCACTGTATTCTCACCCGATGCCCGCAAGGCCTCTACGAAATCCGGCTTCCCCAATCCCAAGATCTACAAGCAAATGAAGCTCTTTAAAGAGAGCGATCGGCAGCTCTACCGCAGTGAGCTTTGCTGTGAATCATCTCCTACGGTTTACAAAGGAACGGCCTATGTCGCGGCCGGAGTGGGTCGCGTTTACGCCTGCGGATTCGGCTTCTTCGGTGGGCTGGGCTGGACCCTTGATGTCGGAGGCGACCTCAATGGCACTATGCCTTTGACTAACGACAACCACCTTCTCCTGGGCATCGAAAAGCAATTTATCACTGGCCGGGGCGGCGTGATGAAATTTAAACCCAAGGGCGGTGTGAAGTGGTATTACCCGTTGCCTGACCGCAAGTGGTACACTTGGAACGGCGGCCTGGTCGGAAGTCCGGCGGTGAACCATCGTTATCAATCGGACGTCTCCAAAGACCTCGCTTGCTTCGTCGGGATCGACGGTGTGCTGACTTTGATCAATCACAAACAAGTGCAGCCCGGTGTGGTCGTGCCTGGACCAAGAGGTCAGAAGCAATACCCGACGCCCCTCGTTCTCGACCGCGTAAAACTCCCGCAAGGTTCCATTTCCACGCCGCTCTTCGTGGGCAATAAAATCATCGCCGGCTACGACAACGGTATGGATCTCTACCAGGTAAGCCCCGGCAATAAACTCCAACGCCTCGACCGCCTCAGTGGTCCCATGTTCGATGCGACACCCATCGTCTGGAACGGCCGCGTTTATGCCGGATCAAAAAACGGCTACCTCTACTGTCTTGGAAATTGATCTAAGGAATAGTGAGAGATTTAACCACAGATTTCTCAGATGAGCACAGATTTTTCCCAGCCTGCAAAGCAAGGGAGAGGAACTGCCTCTCGATTGCAGAAAAATGAACCGCAAAGACACAAAGAATGAATCTGAAGAGGGTTTGTTTGAGTTAGAAATGGATCGATTTTAGATTCTCAACCTTAGCGTCTTTGCGGTGAAAAAATCCAAATTTAAGCCATGATGATTGGGAAAGCTCACCAGTGTAGGGACCCAGCCTGCGGAGCAAGGGAATCTGTGAAAATCTGCGTAATCTGTGGTTCCTTTACTTAAGATCAGAAAACACCGTTCGAGCACTGCGGACCGAGATATTCTGATTTTTGGCGTAAGCTTTCGCCGCTGCCTCGCGGATCTCTTTCTTCGATCCATCACGAAGCCAAACCTCCAGAGCGTCATGCAGGAGAAATGATCCCGGATACATCAGGCTCTTCGTCATCAGGAGAGGCTTGGAGTTGATCGCCTTAAGCGGTTTGGTGAAATACGACCCGGTTAGGCAGCCCAGCACGATGGTTTCACTGGCGACATCATCCGGCTTGGCGGCTTTGGGAATGGTCACGATATTATCCATCATCCCGTTGTGTCCAATGAAGGCCACGAGCTCGTCTTTTCCTCCGGTGAGTGCTTTTTGAAAATAGGTTTCCAAGCACACCTTCATCTCATCCCCACGATAGGCATGAGCCACCAAGGTCGCTTTCCCGGTGTAGTGTTTAAAAGTCAACGTGATCAAGATCGGACCCTCCTCGTGTTTCTCGGTCGAGAGCAACTTCCATTTCTTGCTTCGTTTGAAGTAACTGGAAAGTCCATCTGAGCATCCCCAATAAAGATTCCCCGCCGGGTCCATCCCGTTGCCAATTCTTGCCCCGACCTTCGCGATGGCCTGATGCTCATTGTCACAGAGACAGACGAAGACTTCGACTTTGCGCTCGGCCAAGGTTTGCGAGAGAAGAGAAAAGAAGAGAAGGAGCCATTTCATTGCCCTAGAAAGCGGCGCTGGGAAACTCCCTTGTCTCAAGGCTTGGAGCTTCTGAGAAATGGTTCATTCTATCTCCAGTGACTTTTCTAGCTTACCTCGCATTTCTTCTTCTCCTAGGTGTCGTGGCTCAATGGTCGGCCTGGCGGCTGAAGCTTCCCTCGATTCTCCTCCTTCTTGTCTTTGGATTCGGCTTGTCTCAATTCACGGGCGCCCGCATCGACGACTACCTCGCTAATGATGCATCTCTTCTCAGCCTGGTCGGTTTCTTTGTCGCGATCATTCTTTTCGAGGGAGGGTTAACTCTCAAAATCTCCGAGCTCAAGGAAGCCGGCACTCCGATTTTTCGATTGTGCACAGTTGCTGTCGTGTTGGCTTTCGGACTCACAACCGTCGCAGCCAAAGTAAGCCTCGGATACCATTGGCAAATCTGCGCGCTCCTCGGTGCCATCCTCGTCGTCACCGGACCCACCGTAGTCGCCCCGCTTCTTCGCTTGATCAAACCCCGACGCAAAGTCGCCTCCATTGTGAAGTGGGAGGGGATCGTTGTGGATCCCATCGGCGCTGTTCTCGCCGTCCTCGTCTTCATCATTATCCAGCAAGGCGGACTGGAACAGGGCTGGGGACTTGCCGCGTTTGCCATTTTCAAAACTGTCGTGATCGGCGTCGGGGTCGGTTGGCTTCTCGCCAAGCTCACTGAATATCTCATGGCAGAGCACCTCATTCCGGACTTCCTCGAGACCATGTTTTTCCTCGCCCTCATCGGCGTAGCCTTCGCCGGATCGAATGCCCTGCAACACGAATCGGGTCTCCTCACCGTGACCGTGATGGGCGTGGCCCTCGCCAATCAAAAACGGGTCTCTGTTCGCCACATTCTCGAGTTCAAAGAAAATCTCCGCGTGCTCATCATCTCACTTCTTTTCCTGATGCTCTCCGGCCGCATTGGCATCGATGAACTTCAAGTAGTTTGGAAAAAAGGTCTCTTCTTCCTCGCGCTTCTCATTCTCGTTGTTCGTCCGATCTCGGTCTTCCTTTCCAATATTGGCTCAAACAAAACCTCCTTCCGCGAGCAGCTTTTCCTCGCTCTCCTCGCACCCCGCGGAATCGTGGCCGCTGCGGTGACCTCGGTTTTCGCGCTCGAAATCTTGCATACCGCCGAGCATCATCCCGACAATGCCACCTGCGCCGCCTTGGCCGCCGAAGCAGGGGAGTTGGTGCCGCTTGTCTTCATCGTCATCTTCGGCACGGTGACCTTCTACGGTCTCCTCGCCGCTCCGCTTGCCCGCCGACTCGGTCTCTCCGATGGCAACCCAACTGGCATCCTTTTCGCCGGAGCCAATTCCTGGATCAGAGTCGTCGCCAAAGGCCTCGTCGCCGAAGGCCATCAGGTTCTCCTTCTCGATACCCAATACGAAAACATCGCCGCCGCCCGACTCGAAGGGCTCCGCGCGGTGCGGGCCAATATCCTTTCCGAGTATGCCGAAGAAGAGATCGATCTCTCCGGCCTCGGTCATCTCGTCGCCGCCACTCCGAACAACGAAGTCAACTCGCTCGCGGCCCAGGAATTCCAGCACCATTTTGGCAAGGCCAAGGTCTGGCAAATCACTCCGCAGGACGTCGATGCCCATCATTCCAAAGCTGTCGCCAACCACATGCGCGGGCGCTTTTGCTTCTTCGGCGGCCCAAGCTCCGAGATCTCAGCTTGATGGTCGCGAAAGGCGCGGAAATGAAAGCGACCCAGCTCACCGAAAAATTTACATTGGAAGACTTCCGCAAGACTCACGGCGACGATGCATTGATCCTCTTTCAGTCTGACGACGAAAAGGGCCTCCGCCCGATCATGGCGGATGCCGAAGAGATCGAAACCCCCACGACCATCCTCGCTCTCGTGATCGAGAAAGAAGACTCCACTCCTGCCTCATGAATTCCGGATACCACGGCCTCGAAGCTCTTTGGCATGATCTCTTCTGGGAAGCCGAAGAAGCGCCCAGCGAGATTTATCTCATCGATGATTTCTTACG
>JAKMEV010000146.1:0-3199 GCA_022425785.1 Akkermansiaceae bacterium
GAACATGGCTGCGAAGAAGAAATCCATCACCAAGAAAGTTGCCGCCAAAAAGGTGAGCAAGAAAGCCGTCACTAAAAAAGGGGCCTCCAAAAAAGCAGCGAAAAAAGCTACTAAGAAGGTGCCTGTCAAGAAGGCTGCGACCAAGAAGGTTGCCAAAAAGGCGACTAAAAAAGCCGCTGTCAAAAAAGCGGCTCAGAAAGCTGTCAAAAAGGGTGCTAAAAATGCTCCCGTGAAAAAGGCGACCAAGAAAGCTGCTAAAAAACCAGGAAAGAAAACTCCTAGCAAAGCTGCCATCACGGCCAAAGCTCTGGAGATTTACCTCAAGCGTAAGTCTTCTGGGAAGCCCGGAGACGACATGTCGGATTGGCTCCAAGCTGAAAAGACCTTGAGCAAGTAATTCCCATTCTCACAAATTAAAAGGGCCTCCTCCCTTATTTTTGGGAGAGGCCATTTTTTGTGAGATGGTCATTTTAGGGGTGAGACTTCACAAATCGAAGGTGGGAATTGCGGAGTGATCCCGGATTCTCTATTTTCCAGAAATGATCATTCGGGAACTTCGTGAAGGAGAGTGGGATTTACTTGCAGAGTTGATTTTCAATTCCACGAACGACTGGTATCGCCGGAATCTCAATCGCGCCTGTTTTCCGGGAGATGATTCGTCGGGCTGCCGGATCTTTCCCGAGGTTTATGAGGCTCTGGATCCGGGGTGTTGTTTGGTCGCTGAAATTGAAGGTGAGATAGCGGGATCTTGTTTTTATCATCGGCGGGAATCCCACCTGTCCTTGGGGATCATGAATGCTTCGGCGAAATTCACCGGGCAGGGTGTTGCAAAGCGTCTGCTCGCGGAAGTGATTGATCGCGCGGAGGGACTTTCGGTGAGGTTGGTTTCGAGCGCGATGAATCTTGATTCCTATTCGCTCTACACCCGGATGGGTTTCGTCCCGACGGCGCTTTATCAGGACATGTATTTCCCCGAGGGCAAATTGATGCCGCTTTCGGATCTGGAGGTGAGAGAAGCGGAATTGAGAGATGTGGATGAGTTGGTGGAGCTTGAAGAAGAGATTTCAGGCATTCGGCGGAGAAAGGACTTTGTACACTTCATCGAGAATGAAGCTGGGATTTGGCGGGGCTATGTTCACGAGGCCGGGGGAGAGATCCGCGGCTTTCTTTTTTCAGTCGATCATCCCGGAAGCCGAATGCTGGGTCCCGGGGTGATGCGAGACGATGAGATTGCCGCAGCCCTCATCGCGCGGGCTCTGGCGGAGTTCGAGGGCGCGTCTCCTTTGATGCTGATTCCGGCTCAGGGTGGCTTGGTGCAGCGGCTTTATGACCGGGGCGCGAGGAATTGCGAATTGCACGTGGCCCAGCAATTTGGGGGTAAAGTTGAAGCCCCGAATGGGATTGTGATGCCGACGTTCATGCCGGAAACGGGCTAGCGCCGTCTGGAATCATCGAAAGAGAAGGGGAGTCCGGGAAGTATTGCTAAGCCTCCCGCTTTACTGAGGTGGGAAAAATGTAATTATCCAATATCATGACGATTAAATCACTATTCTTGCTTACCCTGGCCGCGACTATTTCTTTCGGGGGAATTCAGTCCGCAGATGCCCGGACTTGGACCGATAACCAAGGTCGCACATTGTCGGGAGATTTTGTGAGTGTGAGTGACGGGAAGGTTTCCGTGAGACGTCCCAATGGCAAGGTAGTTCAAATTTCGCTCGCTGGATTGTCCAAGGTCGATCAGGAATTTGTTGCCAAGCAGGGAAATGCCGGTGGCGGTGAAGCTGCCTGGACGAGTTTCCGGGGGGGCTCTCGGACGGACCATTCTCCGGATAAAGGCTTATTGAAAAAGTGGCCCGATGGCGGTCCGAAGCTTCTTTGGCAATCGCAAGTCTGCGGAAAGGGATATAGCGGTCCCGCGATTGTGGGCGGGAAGGTTTACTATACCGGAACGATCGATGGAAAAGCCAAGATCATTTGCCTAAATGTGGCCGACGGCAAAGAAATCTGGAGTTCGGATTTGGGTGATGATCCTGCCGATGGTTATAATACGGGATGGGGAAGCGGACCCCGTGGGACTCCGACGGTGAGTGACGGCGTGGTCTATGCGATTAGTGCGAATGGTTCTCTGACTGCAGTCGATGCTGCCGACGGAAAACGAAAGTGGAGTAAGGAATTTGTGAAGGACTTTGGCGGTAAGGTGTCCAAATGGGGGTATTCGGAATCGCCCTTGGTTGACGGAGATCAGTTGATTGTCACGCCAGGTGGAAAAGATGGCGCGATTGTGGCTCTTGATAAGAAAACGGGGAAAACGATATGGAGAAGTAAGGATTTAACGGATGGAGCGGAGTATTCCTCGGTGGTCATCGCTGAGGTGAATGGGAAGAAGCAATACGTGCAACTATTCATGAAGACTCTTGCGGGTGTCGATGCCAAGACCGGGAAGCTGCTCTGGACTTCGAAATGGCCCAAGGGGCGCACGGCAGTGATTCCGACTCCCATTTACCATGACGGGAAAGTTTATATGACTTCCGGATATGGTGCTGGGTGCAAGCTGGTGGATATCTCAGGTGCGGAGGCGAAGGATGTTTGGCAAAATACTGAAATGAAAAATCACCATGGTGGAGTCGTTCTCCTTGATGGCTATCTCTACGGCTTTTCCGATGGCGCAGGCTTGGTCTGTCAGAAGTTTGAAACTGGCGAGAAAGTTTGGAGCGAGAGAGGAAAAGGGATTGGTAAGGGCGCGGTCCACTACGCAGATGGCCTTCTTTACTGTGTCGATGAAGATGAAGGTTCGGTCTTCATTGCCGAAGCAACTCCAAAGGGATTCAGCGAAAAGGGAAGATTTCCAATGCCTAAAGAGACCGAACTTCGCAAGGGCACGAATGGCAAAGTCTGGACCCACCCTGTGGTCTTGGACGGTAAGCTCTACTTACGGGACCAGGACCTCGTCTTTTGTTACGACGTGAAGGGCTAGGACTTGAACTCGCGGTCAGCCTGTTTGCGATAGCCGTTCAGGTTGGCGGTCTGGTTGTCGAAGACCTCGAGGATGGAGTAGGAATTGTTTTCTGCTCCCTTTCCCTCGATGGCCGCAGAGAGCGTGCAGTAGGGGATCTTGTTGATTACCGTGAGCTCGTTCTTGTGTCTATGGCCCAGGAAAACGCCGATGCCATTTTTTGAGTGTACCAGGATCTTACGGACT
>JAKMEV010000148.1:0-3925 GCA_022425785.1 Akkermansiaceae bacterium
CAAGGAATCATCACACCTGAGATGGAGTATATCGCGATCCGCGAGAACAACGGCCGTCTCGAGGAATTTAAAACGATTCACGATCGCTATCCAACACTCGACGAACTCCCCGATGATGCATCCGATACCGTCAAGGAATTCATCCGTCAGCAGAACTCAACTCCCGAGGGCTACGAAATGCCCCGCCCGAGTGAGATCGACCCCTTCAAGCAGGTTTCTCGCAATGTGATGAATCACCAGCACCCCGGTCAAACATACGGCGCCGAGATCCCCAAGCTGATCACTGCCGAATTTGTTCGCTCTGAGGTTGCCCGCGGACGCGCTATCATTCCTTGCAACATTAACCACCCGGAACTCGAGCCCATGATCATCGGGCGCAATTTCCTCGTGAAAATCAACGCCAATATCGGCAACAGCGCGGTCGCTTCGACCATCGATGAAGAAGTCGAAAAAATGCGCTGGTCCACCAAATGGGGCGCTGACACCGTGATGGATCTCTCCACCGGGAAAAACATCCATGCCACCCGCGAATGGATTCTACGTAATTCGCCCGTTCCCATCGGCACGGTTCCGATATACCAGGCTCTCGAAAAAGTTAACGGACGTATCGAAGACCTTACCTGGGAACTCTACCGCGACACTCTCATCGAGCAGGCCGAGCAAGGAGTCGATTACTTCACCATCCACGCCGCCGTCCTAAAGCGGTTCGTCCCACACACCGCCCGTCGTATGACCGGGATCGTTTCTCGTGGCGGATCCATCCTGGCCAAGTGGTCTCTCCACCACAATTCCGAGAACTTCCTCTACACCCATTGGGACGAGATCTGCGACATCTGTGCCGCATACGACGTCAGTTTCTCCATCGGCGACGGGCTTCGTCCCGGATCGATTGCCGACGCCAACGATTACGCGCAGCTGGCCGAATTGGAAATCCAGGGAGAGCTCACGACACGTGCCTGGGCCAAAGGTTGCCAGGTCATGAATGAAGGTCCCGGCCACGTTCCGATGCAACTCATCGAAGAAAACATGCAGAAGCAAATCGATTGGTGTCACGAAGCTCCCTTCTACACCCTCGGACCGCTCACGACCGACATCGCGCCCGGATACGATCACATTACCAGCGGTATCGGAGCCGCCAACATCGGTTGGTATGGTTGCGCCATGCTTTGCTACGTCACGCCGAAGGAACACCTCGGCCTTCCCAATCGCGACGATGTTCGTGAAGGAGTGATCACCTATAAAATAGCTGCTCACGCCGCAGACCTCGCCAAAGGACACCCAGCTGCGCAGGAACGCGACAATGCCATTTCGAAGGCCCGTTTCGAATTCCGCTGGCGCGACCAATTCGCGCTCGGACTCGACCCGGCCCGAGCCATTGACTTCCACGACGAAACACTTCCAGCCGAAGGTGCCAAAACTGCGCATTTTTGTTCGATGTGCGGTCCCACCTTCTGCTCAATGAAGATCACCGCCGACGTCCGAAAGTATGCCGAAGAAAACGGCTATACCGAAAAAGACCTCGTTGAAGCGTAAAATGGCAAAGCCTATTGTCCTCAGCATCGCCGGGTCCGATAGCTCGGCTGGTGCGGGAATTCAGGCTGACCTCAAGACATTCAGCGCACTGGGATGCCATGGGTTGACGGCTGTGACCTGCGTTGTTGCTGAAACTCCGCTTGAGGTTCGGAGCATCCACCCGGTTCCCCTAGATATTTTCAGAGATCAGTTGGAGATTCTTTTCGAGAGCTATCCCATCGATGCGATTAAGACCGGACTCCTTTGCACTCCGGAACAAGCCGCGATCGTCTGTAAACTTCTGCAGGAACGGGACATCCCGCTTGTTGTCGACCCGGTCATGGTTGCATCCACGGGAGATACTCTTCAAACAAGCGATTCTCTTGGTGCTCTCAAAAAACTCCTCACACTCGCAACCGTAATTACCCCTAACTTTCCGGAAGCCGAAATTCTGTTAGACAGAAAAATCCAAACAAGTGACGATCAAGAATCGGCGGCCCATGCTCTCGTCAAAAAATTCGCTACAGCCTGCTATCTGAAAGGTGGACATTCTGCATCAAACCAAGAAATCTGTGACCTCCTCGTAGAGAAATATGGAGTAAAAAGAGCATTGAAAGCGCCCCTCCAAAAAATCCCGCAAACACACGGCACTGGCTGCACTCTGGCTGCAGCCTTTGCTGTCGGACTTGCTGAGGAGCGAACAATCTATGAAGCCGCCCACCAAGCACACCAATTTACCCAGAGAGCGATACGCGATTCCCACAGTTGGAAGGTGCCCGGCACAGGCGAGGTCGTCATGCACCTCGACCAAGTCTAAGGGTAGAGTTAATCGCCCTCCAATAAATCCTGTAGTTTCCGCAGTAGCTCTTCCCGGTCATCGGCACTCATGGGTTCAGCTGATCGTCTCGTCCGACGAATAGGCCGATTTGGTTTCATATCGATTTCTTGCGGTTCCTTGGAAAGCAATTCCCTCATCTCCTCCCCCGGAAGAATCAGAGTGCTGATTCTTCCGGCTCTCGCAATAACCACCCCGACTATTCTTCCCTCCAAGTCAGCCACCGGCAGACCGGTATCTTCAACACCCAACTCCATGTCGGATTGCAGGACATTTGAAAAATTTGATCTCACCCGGTTCTGCTCCCCATCCATGGATTTCATGCGACGAGATTCATACTGCTGAACCTGTCTGGGCTGAAGGGTTGGGAATACCAGTCGAGGCTTCCCCTCCCGCACAATCAACAACTCGGGTTTCTCACCGACCTTCAAACGTCGCAACATCGTCGAGACCTCGTAGTAACCTTTAACGATCTTTCCTTTGATCTTCAAGAGGGTATCACCGGGGATAATCCCGGCTTTGTGAGCAGCCGAGTCTTTGAAGACACTGGAAATAACAACCCCTTCTCCCATCTCCCGAGGGTCAATGGCAACCCCAAGATATCCTTGATCGGCCTGACGCAAACTCCGTTCATGCACACTCAGAACACCCATCGCTTGCGCCTCGCCATCGGGTCGGATCGCAGTCAGAAACGAACCTTCCTCCAATGTTGAAGAATCAGACCATTGGGCCGCAGGCGCTCCCAGTCCGGGAGCGCTCAACACAACCAAATCATGGTCCGGATAGGCTCCGATCACGGTCAGACGCACACTTTCGTTCTCCTTACTTAGTGTCACCAGATTCGCTTGAATCGCAACCTCGCTTGCCTTGGCAATCACACGATCTTTGCCAATGGAAACGCCATAGGCAATCCGGCTCCGGAAAGAATAGATCGGAAAGACCACCTCCTTACAACGGTGCGACACCCCACGCAGGGCACCAAAGACTTCAATGGCCTGCTTATTAGTGAGCGCTAGATCCTCCTTAGGGATTTGTGGAACCCGCATCTGTCCGCTGACAAGGAGAGGCATCAAAATTATACACGTCGAAACTATCGTTTTCATTATTCTATCGCAAATAAAGTTCGTAGACATCTCCAAGGGCGGCCAGCTTCACAATGAAGGTTTTTCTTTCTTCACCGCGCTTCACGGCAACCCCCACTTCATCTCCAGGTTCCAGATCAATTAGGACATCGCGCATTTCTGTCGGGTCATCAACTATTTCGTCGGCGACTTTGAGAATCTCATCTCCGACGCGCAAACCAGACGCATACGCCGGCGAGTTTTCCGGTACCTTCACCGCGCTCATTACCGAGTTCTCGTTACTCAGAACCAAGCCTAGCACAGGGCGTTTTTCATCCCGATCGATCCCTCCCAGTCGCCCCCAAACGTCACCATTACGCATCTTGTCCCACGAGCGCACATATCCTGAAATACCCGCGTGGTTGTTGATTTTGCGATCCTTTGCAATATGCGGGTGAATTCCAACGACCCGACCCTCAAGATCGAAAAGTGGACCTCCACTGTCTCCTCCCACCAC
>JAKMEV010000154.1:0-4360 GCA_022425785.1 Akkermansiaceae bacterium
CCAGGGCAACGAAGAAGCCCAGGGCAACGAAGAAGCTCACCGTAACGACCAAGCCCAGGGTAACGAAGAGGCACAAGGGACCGAAGAAGCTCAGGGTAACGATCAAGCCCAGGGTAACGACCAAGCCCAGGGTAACGAAGAAGCTCAGGGTGACGAAGAAGCCCAGGGTAACGAAGATGCTCAGGGCAACGAAGAGGCCCAAGGTAGCGAAGATGCTCAGGGTGACGAAGAGGCCCAAGGTAACGAAGAGTCCCAAGGTAACGAAGAGTCCCAGGGTAACGAAGAGGCCCAAGGTGACGAAGAAGCCAAGGGCGATGATGAATCTCGAGCTGAAAATCTGTCGGAAGCACTCGCTCAGGGTGAAGAGGCCCTGGAAGGGGCAAAGAGTGATGAGTTTCAAGAGGCGGCCGAGGCCGCTCAAAATGCAGCTGAGGAATTAGCGCAGGGTGTGGAAGAATCGCCCAGTCAGCAAAACCTTCAGGAGAGACAAGAAAAGGTTGCCGAAGCATTTGAAGCTTTGGCCGAGGGAAATACCGAAGAAGCGAGGGCGGCTTTGGAGGAGGCCCAGGAAAGCGCTCTTTCCGACGCGCTTGCGGAAGCCTTGGCCAAGGAGCAGGAGGCTATCGTCGAAGATGTGAAGGAAGAGTTGAGCGATGCCCGCAGCAATAGCGAACCCCGCGCTAATGATCTTCCCGAAGCGGTGGCTCAGGCTGAAGCCGCTCTGGAGAGTGCGCAGGAGAATCAAGCTGCCGATGCTGCTGAAGCAGCCAATCAGGCATCCGAGGAATTGGCAAAGGGCGCCAGTGAATCAGCCAGCCAACAAGAATTACAGGAACGTCAGGAACAAGTCGCGGAAGCACTGGAAGCTCTTGCAGAAGGAGATACAGGGGAGGCTTTGGCAGCCCTCGAAGAAATGCAGGCGGACCGTGCGGCTGATCTCGCCCAGGAGGTGCAGGACTTTGCGCAAGTCGATAGTGATCAATTGGCAAATGCCCGCAGTCAGACCCAACAAGCATCAAGCCGTGCCGAACAAGCGGCGCAAGCAAATGAAGCCGGGAATTCCCAACAGGCCTCACAGCAGAATCAGCAAGCTTCCGAACACCTGGAGCAAGCTGAGAATGCCCTCAATCAAGCTGCGGAAAACTTTGCGCAGCAAGCCGAGCAGGCTGCCCAACAAGAGCTGAGTGATCGCAAGGCTCCTGCACCCGGCGAACCATTGGCGGAGGCTTTCGAACAAAGTGCCGAGGCTGCCCAAGCCGGCGATGCCCAACAAGCCGCTGAAAGCGCCCAAGCTGCGGCTGAAGCCCTCGCGCAAGCTGCCCAGCAAGCTCGGTCGGCAATGTCCCAAAATGGTCAGCCCGGTCAGCCGATGGATGGTCAGGCTGGAAAAGGGAAAGGAAAAGGGAAAGGAGAGCCGGGTGAGGGCGAAGGTGACGACCCCCAGGAAGGAGATCGTCAGGCGCAGGGTGATAAAGGCATCCCGCCGCACCTGGCAAAACTCGGAATCACGACCAAAGACTGGGAGAAGATTCGTGCAACTTTGAAGACTGACGTCAGTGGGGCGGCCGGGGAGGTTGTTCCGGAAGACTATCGCGGTCTCGTGAAGCAATATTTTGAACAAGTATCCAAAGAGCAATAATGCGTTTTCTCTCTCTCTTTCTCGCTTTGATTATCATTCCTGCCGGAAATGCGCAGGACGCTCCCGACGCTCTCTTTGCCAAATGGAAGGAGAAGGTTGATCCTTCGATTGAGCGGGGACTTCAGTTTCTCGCAGGAATTCAGCAGGATGACGGCAGCTTCCCGGAAAACTATGGAACCTCTTGTGGAATTCCTGCTCTCGTTGGCATGGCATTCCTCTCACGGGGACATCTTGCCACCGAGGGGCCGTATGCCGAGGCCTTGAATAAGTCGATCGACTACATCCTCAAGCATCAGAATCGCGATGGTCTCTACACTGCCGGTCATGCGGGCAGTGGTCCCATGTATGCTCACAACATCGCCACCTTGTTTTTGTCCGAGGCATCCGGAATGGTAGACCCCGAACGCCAAAAGAAAATTGGCGAAAGTCTTCCTAAAGCGGTCGCATTGATTTTGCGGGCCCAGGCGGTAGATAAATCGGACCGTCATAAAGGCGGCTGGCGCTATCATCCCAATTCCAAGGATTCCGATACTTCGTGCAGCGGATGGGCTCTGATGGCTCTTCGTTCGGCTAAACTTAATGGAGCTCCGGTTCCCGATCAGGCGATTGAGAGTGCGCTCAAGTATCTCTATGGAAATTACTCGGAGAAAGGCGGGCACTTTGGCTACTCGGATCCGAACAATCATAAGTTATCCCTCACTGGAATGGGTCTTCTTTGTCTGGAGCTTTGCGGCGAGCACGGAAAGCCGGCCACCATTAAATCGGCCGATTATATTTTGCAGAATTTCCGTGGCCTCGAAGGCCGGCAGTTCGAATTCTACGGAAACTACTATAATGCCCAGGCCATGTTTCAGATAGGCGGGAAACATTGGGAGACCTTCGCGAATTGGATGTACGAGACCTACTTGTCCAAGCAGAAAGAGGACGGATCCTGGTACAGCAAGGAAGCCGGACGGATCTACGGGACCGCGATGATGACCCTTGCCTTTAGCGTTCCGTATCGCCAACTGCCGATCTACCAGCGGGACGAAACAGTGGACGAAGAGTAGAAAAAGTCTCCAATTAGTGGGGATTTGCGGGAATTTGGTTAAAATCGCTTAATCATTTAACGATCCGTAAGTTCATTCTTGCCTGATCACCCTGTTTCGTGAGAAATTCCCCCTCTGAGAGGCGGTAAGGCCTCCTCATTAATCATGGCCAAAAGCGGAAAAAAGCCGAGAAAACAGCACGCGGTGCTGGAACGAGAGGGTGGCCAGGAAGTGGTCGGGATCGGGATCATTGCGGCAGGTTTGCTCCTGTTTGTGTCCCTGCTGAAATTTACGCCGGTTGATTTTGTCGATTGGAAAGTTGTCGGCAGCTTTGCCCCGGAAGGTGCGGAAGATGGTCCGACTCAGAATTTGATCGGGCCCTTGGGCGCGCTGATTGGCTTTGTTTTTGTTTTTTTGTTTGGAGCGGCCTCATATCTGGTGGCAGTTGGTACGATTTGGCTTGGCGTCGCCGTGGCTTGGTTCAAGAGCCGTTTGGGACTGAGGACCTTGCTTGGGTTTGGAATCTTGATGTTGGCCAGTGCTTCTCTCTTCAATGTTTTAGGTTTATTCGATGGCGAGTCTCACGGGCGATGGCCCGGCGGAGCTCTTGGAGAAGGTGTGGGACACTACGTCTTTCAAAATCTCCTCGGAACAGTAGGCTCGGCAATTTTGCTTGGGAGCATTTATCTGGTGAGCCTGATTTTACTCACGGGATGGCATCCAATCGCTTTCACCCGATCTTCCGTGACCGGAGCGAGGATTTGGCTCATAGCGCGCCGTGAGGCTCGTCGGGAAGCCAGGGTCGAGGACCCCGAGTCCAAGGTTCCCCGCAAGCGGGCTCGTAAGAAAAAGACGGAAAAGATACCAAAGGAGGAAAAAGAACTCCCTCCAGCGGACGAAGATGGACAGATCGCTCTGCCGCTTCGTGAGACTCCTGCACCTCAAATTATTGACGCTTCCATGCGTAAGACTCCGATCGCTGAATTGGGCGCCCGTCCTTTCGAGCGGAAGAAAAGTACCCATACCGGTCTTAGCACGGAAGGCTTTGAAAATTACGAACTGCCGGGGTTTGATCTTCTTGATTTTGAAGAGGACGCACCTCCACCCGAGGACTTTAGCGATGAGTTACTCGCCACGCAGAACATCATCATCGAAACCTGTAAGGCTTTTGGTGTTGAGGTGACGGCTGGTGATATTACCCGTGGACCAACGATTACCCGTTACGAAATCTATCCCAGCATCGGTTTGCGCGTGAGCCGTATTACCCAGCTTGAAGCTGACCTCGCTCGCGCTACCAGAGCCGAGCGGATCAATATTCTTGCCCCGATTCCCGGGAAGGACACCGTCGGTATCGAAATTGCCAACGATGCCAAGGTGGCTGTGCCTCTTCGCGAGCTTCTGCAGGATGAGGCCTTCCGTAGTTCCAAGCGTAAAATCCCTCTTGCTCTTGGTAAGGACGTATACGGCAATACCGTCGTCGGGGACCTAGCCGCTATGCCACACTGTCTCGTTGCCGGTGCCACCGGAGCGGGTAAGTCGGTGTGTATTAACTCAATCATTACCAGCATTCTTTATCGCTTTGGACCGGATGAACTGCGCTTCATTATGGTTGATCCCAAGGTGGTGGAAATGCAGGTATACGCCAAGCTGCCACACCTCGTTGTTCCCGTTGTGACTGATCCCAAACGGGTGG
>JAKMEV010000156.1:0-27696 GCA_022425785.1 Akkermansiaceae bacterium
AAAGAAGGTCGTGTTGCTCGTCCCCCGAATCGACAGGATGTCACCATAGCCGGCCGAGTCAGAACTAATCGCACCAAAGCCCGGCAAGGCACCTTGGAGCTGACTCACCTGCTCCGGTTGGGAAATCTTCACCAATTCCGGCGTTTTCCCCTCGGACTCACGCTCGCCCGTCACCACCAAAGGCTCTAGAACCTCTTGGGCCATCGCAACAGAACCAAACAACAATGCACTTAAATAAAAACTGACTTGTTTCATGAAGGGCCAAACCTGACTTCGATTCACCTCCCGTCAACTCCGAAGATTTTTCCTTTTTCTGCAACATTCAGGCTTCAAAACCCGTAGGCCGCTCCTCAGCCTCACAGCGTCATATGCAGATCTTAAAAGCCTTTTCCATTCTCCCGCTCTCGCTTCTCGCCATCTCTTGCTGCGAACGCAAATCCTACCCGACCAAGAAGCCAGAAGAAACACTGGAAGATGTCGCCACAGCCTCTTCCGAAAGGTCTTCCTCTGAAAGGTCTATGACCATCCTCGGAGAAATCCCCAATCCGCAAAAACACATCCTCCCTCTTACTAAAAAAATCCACGCTCTCATTAAGCCACATCCCGGCGAGATGAAACCCTACACCGAGACCGTCCCGAAGTCCGATGGTGCAAAATTCGACCTCGTCCCCATCCCCGGCGGAACCCTGACCCTCGGCTCTCCCGACAGCGAAGTAGACCGCGCCGATGACGAAGGACCCCAGCGTAAAATTAAGATCGAGCCCTTCTGGATGGCCACCACCGAAACCACTTGGGGACTCTACCGTTCCTTCATGGAAAATGGCGGAGCCCGCAACAAGGACGGCACCCTGAATCTCGACAGTGACATCATGTCTCCCGAGCCTCCCCTTGCCAGTAATCCAGAACTCATCGACGCCATCTCCCAACCCACTCCGCCCTACATGCCGATGCACTTTGATATGGGAGACAACGCCGGTTACGATCCCAAATACCCCGCCATCGCGATGACCCAACACGCCGCTTCCAAGTTCTGTGAATGGCTCACCCTCCAAACCGGCCACTACTACCGTCTTCCTACCGAAGCCGAATGGGAATACGCCTGCCGCGCCGGCACCACCACCGCCTACTCCTTTGGCGACGACGCCAGCAAGCTCGACGAATACGCCTGGTATATCGACAACTCCGACTTTTCCTATCAGCCCGTCGGCAAAAAGAAGCCCAACCCTTGGGGCCTTTTCGACATGCACGGCAACGTCTGCGAATGGACTCTCGACGCCTACCAACCAAACTATCAGGCGATCGCCGATGGCTCGACTTCGCCTCTCGCCCTGACTTCCAAACGTTACCCTCGTGTCACTCGCGGCGGACATTGGGACTCAGACCCCCAAGATCTTCGCTCTGCCGCCCGCCTGGCCTCGGAGATCAACTGGAAGATGACTGACCCCCAACAACCGAAATCCATCTGGTATCACACTGACACCCACTGGCTCGGCTTCCGCGTCATCCGCCCGGCTGCCACTCCCACCGTCGAAGAAGTCCACCTCCTCTGGAATACCGGGCCGGGACGTCCATTCTAGCGTCCTCCCATCACAATCACACTGGACCGCGACCCCTGCCTCATGATGCCATGCGGTATGGAAGGACGAGAAAGAGAGGAGGAAAAAAAGACCGTCCCAATCAGGCCAATCGCAGACAGGAGACAAAGATGCCCGCAACGAGAGAAAACCTGGAGCAACATCACCAAATTGGTAGGAGCGATCTTTACACACAGACCCAAAAACGCCCAGTGTTTCCACCGGACGTTCCAAAAATAATAATTGAACTAAAGACTAATCCTCAGTGTATGCGCGGTGACCTTCTTTCTTGAGGTCCTTGAGCTTGTCAATCGCGGCATCCGCCTTGTCCTCGTCTTCCGCAAGGAAAGCCATTTCCAACTCACACAGACCAACATAGGTCAGGCCGATCAGCCGCTTGTAGTCTGCGGTGGCCTTTTTCTTTTCCGCCTCATCCTTGATATCCTTGAAGATTACAGGAAGATGCTTAAGCGAATTCAAGGTCGCAACCTGCCCCTTCTGGGCCAGTGCCACTTTGTCGGCCCAAGTCTCAGCTTTACGCAGGCCCTTTAAGGATCCGCTCAATTCGTCCATTTCTTTACCGAGAGGAGTATCGTCCCCAACAACTGGAGTCATCGTTGCCATTCCCATCACAAATGCGACGGCCAAAGTCTTAATCGAGAAATTGAATTTCATCACGGGGAACTACTGGCTCAACGCCCCCCATCTGTCAAAACTTCCCTTGAAAATCTTCAGGCGTGCATCTCTCACCATCCCACGTTATCGCTCCTCACGTGATTCGCGGACTCATTTTCGACCTCGACGGAACCCTCGTCGATTCCCTCCCCGGGATCGCCACCAGCATCAATAACGCACTGAACGAAGCTCATTTACCAACCCACTCCCAGACAACTATCGAGAGCTTCATCGGCAACGGAGCAAGGACGCTCGTGGAGCTGGCTCTGGGGGACAAGCGAGATCGCACTGAGGAAATTCTCGCCTCTTTCCACCGGCACTACGCCGAGGACTGGAAGTCCGGCACCTTGATTTACCCCGGGATGCTTGAGCTTCTCGGAGACCTTCATGCCAACGAATACCCTCTCGCGGTCCTCTCGAACAAACCGCATCAGCATACCTCAAAAATCGTCGCGGAGCTTTTCCCGAACCATCTCTTCGATCAAGTCATGGGCCATCAGGAAAGCTTCCCTAAGAAACCCGACCCCACCATGGCTCACCACATCATCGACAAGTGGAATCTCAAACCCAGCGAGGTTGCCTATGTCGGAGACTCCACCGTGGACCTCGCCACCGCCACCGCCGGCGACATGGTCCCGCTTATTTTCTCCTGGGGATACGGAACGCCCGAAAACACTCCCCTTCTTCACAAGGCCGAAGACCTAAAGAGCTTTCTTTAGGGCCTGTAAAATCACCCGTCTCTCATCCTCTGAAAGTCCACCGGTGAACACGATCTTCTCGGGAGATTTTTCAAAAATCGTGGCGTAGAAAACACACGCTGCCAGATACGCTCCTTTGGCCGAGGGATGACTTCCGTCTTTCTTATAAAGCTCCTTTCCCAATTTAGGATTCTCTTTTCTCACCAGCGACCAAGTGTCGCCAACCGGGGCCAATCGTGCCTTGCAGCGTTTTGCCGCCGAGAGGTAATTCTTGCTTAACTTCTTCTGCATGGACTCATAAGTCGGAAACAATTTGGGATTCGCTTTGTCGCCATCCCGTCGTCCCCAGGTTTGATAAAAGACCGTCTTCGCTCCGCTGGCATCGATCAGCTTATCAAGCTTCACCGCCGCCGCCTCAAACTTTTTCGGAAAGACTGCCGGAGTCTGGCTTTGGTCCTGCAAGACCACAAAATCCCAATTGCCTTCCTTAATCTTTTTCGTGGTGGGCTCATTCCCCAAGTGGAACGCCAGCGTCTTGCCCCCCGGCGTCACGAACTCAAGCTCGGTAGCCTTCCCTTCCGGCGAGGCTGCAAACAACTTTGTCACTGCACCCCGAATCTGCCCGGTATAGCTGTTCCCGACAAACAAGATTCGAGTCTTCTCTTCAGCGACCGCAACATTACTTAGGAGGCAGAGATGGAATATGATCAGGAGGTATTTTTTCATAAGATTAAAAGAGTGCGCCGACAGTATTCACTTTTAGTCCCTAGCGTCAGCCTTCTTCCTAAAAAGTGAACAAGCAGAGGGCCTTTTCATAATCATGATCTTGTCGAAGCATGGAAAATAGCCAATGCTTCGCAGAATTCACTCCCAAACCATCAAAATCCATGAACCCAGAACCATCCAACCTCTCTCGTCGTAAATTCGTCGGCTTCGGCCTCGCTGCCGTGGCAGCCGGAACAGCAAGCACACGCGCACAATCACCCAACAGAAAACTCAGCATGGGCATCATCGGATCCGGCGGTCGTGGCGGAGCCAACCTCAACGGAGTCAGGGGAGAGCACATCCACACTCTCTGTGACATCAATCGCAACACCCTCGCAGCCGTTCAAAAACGATTCAAAGATGCCAAAACCACCACTGATTGGCGGGAAGTCGTCGCCGACCCCAAAATCGACGCCGTCGTCATTAGTACTGCCGATCACCATCACGCCCCAGCAGCCATCGCCGCGATGCGGGCCGGAAAGCACGTCTACTGCGAAAAACCGCTCGCCCATACCGTGCAAGAGGCCCGCTGGATGCAGGAGGAATACGCCAAAGGAAAAGTCGCCACCCAAATGGGAACGCAAATTCACGCCGGAGGCAGCTACCGCCGTGCCGTGGAGCTGATCAAGGCGGGTGCGATTGGAAAAGTCAAAGAAGCCCACGTTTGGTGCAGCCGCTCGATCAATGCGGTCAATCCATCTGTCCTCGAATCCAAACCGGCCGATGACTTCATCGATTGGGATGTCTGGCTCGGACCAGCCGCGGACCGCGCTTACAATCAAGGCTACTGGAAAGGCGGTAACCTCAACTGGAATCGCCGCTGGGAATTTGGTAACGGCGTGCTGGGCGATATGGGAAGCCACCTCATCGACCTCGCCTGGTGGGCCCTCGACCTCCGCCATCCTACTTCAGTCAAATCCGAGGGCCCTGCCGCCGATCCTATTGCCGCACCGCCGTGGCAGGAAGTTACCTGGCAACACCCCAATGACGTCATCGTCAAATGGTATCACGGACCTGAGGGCATGAGACGGCGTAGCGACCTTATCCAACCCCTCGTCGGTGACGATACCAAGATTAGCAAATGGGGCATCGGGGTCGCCTTTGTCGGAGAAGAGGGCGTCCTCGTTTCCGACTATGGAAAAAACATCCTCAGCCCGTCCGATAAGTTCAAAGACTACAAGCGTCCCGAGCAAAGTATCGAGAAATCCCTCGGACATTACAACGAATGGCTCGCAGCCTGCCGTGGCGACGGAAAATCGCTCTGTAACTTCGATTACTCCGGCACGCTCATCGAGCACAACCTCCTCGGCAATGTGGCCCACCGCGCCGGCAAAGCCCTCAAATGGGATGCCAAGAACTTCAAGTTCACCAATGACGAGGCCGCCAACAAGCTCCTCACCAAAAGCTACCGCAAAGGCTGGGAAATCAACGCTTAGCACAGACTTGGATAAATCACGAAACTGAATGGCAAACAGAGACTGACAAACAACTCACCACCTTGGAATCATCACTAGATCAAGCCCTCGCTGAAATTGCCAAACTCAAAACCGGACTTAGCCCACAGTAATCAGAGTAGCCGAAAGCTGTGCTTTTGGTCGCTGACCTTGAGGCCAGCTTCTTCTCCACAAAAAAACGGCGACCCGCAGGCCGCCGTTTTGATTAAATTGAAACGGAGCTTAGTGAGCGCCGTCCGCAACATCAAGCGGCTTGTAACCACCCTTACTCTTGAAGTAGAGGTAGAGTAAAACGTAGGTGATCAGCATGATGAGTGGGAAAATCGCCATATTGGCGAGAGCCTTTTGAGCACTTCCATCACGGGCACCAGATACAGCTTTCTTGATTTCCTCATCTTGGTTTTCAAGAAGCTTATCGACATCATCACCCTTAAGGCTCTGATACTCGATAGTTCCTAAGTACATCTCCTTATCCTCAAGGAAATCGGAAGAGACACCTCCATCGGAAACGAGACCAGGAACGCTCTTCGCCTCCTCGAGAGCTACAATCTCAGAGATTGCTTTCTTTTCTTGAAGAGAACCAATGTATGGGAATCCAAGAACACCCACGGCAAGCATACCAATCCCTGACACAGAGTTCAGGGTCAGCGCACCACCCTTGGGTGTTTGCTCAGAAACAATTCCCAACATGGTAGGCCAAAAGAAGGTCTTACCTAAGGCATAGAGGGTTGCCGCAGCGAAAATTAAACCAACTCCGGAAACTCCCGAGAGAGCGAAGAGACCGGCAATCGCCAACACACAACTAAGAATCAACAGTGGAAGGGGCTGGAGACGGTGAACAATCGGGCCAGCATAGAAACGCAAGACCATCATGATGACCGAGGTGTAAACCAAGATCCAACCAGCGTGGAAGGTTACGGCATTCGCCATAATTCCAGAAATCCAACCGTCCGTTCCAATCTCGGTAGTCGCGAGAGGAGTCATGAGAAGGATGAGAACGAACATCAATGGGCGTCCAAGACTCTTGGTGTAAACACCGAGTGCAACTGCTGATCCTCCACAAAGAATGCCAAAGGCTGCTCTATTATTAGGAAAATCGTTGTCCAATTGGAGGAACATCAAGAAAGCTACAACGGCAGCTCCGCCAAATCCAAACTCACCAAGCATGTCGCGATAGCTGACACCAGCTGCTACACGTTCCTGAACCGGAAACTGACAGCGAATCAACATCACGAGATAAATGATGGCCGGAATGAAAATCAAACCCAACTTGGCTTCCCACGAGAATCCACCCATCAAAATCACCGCGATACCGGCGATGACCAGACCACCAGGCCAACCAGCGTGCAGGATGTTGAGCCACTTGGTCTTTTCCTTATCGTACATCGTTGCGACCACCGGATTAATGAAAGCTTCCACTGTTCCGTTACCGAGTGCGAGAATCAGACCACCCCAGAAAAGAAGGTCCTTAGCGAGTTCGGGATTAGTGTCAGCGACAGACAGGCCGTAGATTCCCATGATTCCCCATATGATCTGACTCGCTGCAGCGAAGATCATGGCGAACTTGTATCCAACTTTGTCGATGATCAGACTGAAAAGAATAATACTGATCGCAAATGGCCAGACTTGGATTCCTTTGAACATTCCGACTTCAGCCTCATCGAGACCAAGGAGGTCCTGGGTGATAGTAGGATCATCAAGCAGGAACATCCGGGTGATGAAGCCGAACGCCGTGGTAATCAATGCAATGAAGCAGCCCCAAAAGAGCGCCTTGCTTGGTTTTTCGTTACTCATAGTTCTATTATTTACCCATTGGGGTTGGGGTGGAGACTACCCAAGCGAACGGAAGCACCGCAAGCACTGATTCACAGATTCGCAAGTCGTGATTTCTTTCAAATTTCTTCAATTTTTATCAAAAATCAAACCCACCTAAATTCCTCGGATTTAGGCTTCCGATCAAAAAGCAGGGCCACTTGGGCCCTGCTTTTAGGGGAAAGACCACAATCCGGGGGCTCTTAGCCAGAATCGGATTGTGTTCAAATTTGGTAGGACCCTAAGAGTCCTACCAGGTCGCCGTAGCAACCATATTTTTAAGCCCATTACTGGGATTGGAACAGTTCGTAGGTGTCTATTATGAACTTGTTGTTAGATTGCCCGGCAATCCACGGAACGACAAGAAGAAAAGCCCTTTAGGCGTTTTTTCTCCGCTGTAAGAAGAGATCAATGCCATCGCACAGAGCAATCCAGCTCGCCTCGATGATACTATCAGAGACTCCCACCGTCCCCCAGGCGCTCTCGCCATCGCTATGCACGATGAGAACCCGGGTCTTGGCCGCGGTGGCGTCCTCCCCATCGAGAATGCGCACTTTATAGTCCACCAATTGCACCTGTTCAATCTCCGGGAAAAATGCCACGAGCGCCTTTCGAAGGGCGCCATCGAGCGCATTCACCACCCCGTGACCTTCGGAAACAGTATAGTTCGTCTCGTTGTTCACATCGAGTTTCACCGTAGCCTCACAAACAGGATTGTGCCCATCGCGATACTGCCTGAAGGAGCAATGATACTCGTCGAGGGTCCAGGGACGCTCGCAGGTTCCAAGTTCGCGACGGATGAGAAGTTCCAGCGATCCGCCGGCAGCCTCAAAAGAATACCCGTCCTGCTCCAGCTCCTTCACTTTGGTGAGAATCGAAAGCGCCTCGCCACTCCCCTTTTCCAAAGTAATCCCGAGCTGCTCGGCTTTCATGAGAATGTTCGATTGACCGGAAAGCTCGCTCACGAGGATCTCCTGCTGGTTTCCAACTTGCTCGGGACGGATGTGCTCGTAGGTCCGAGCCAACTTCTGCACCGCATTGACATGCATTCCTCCCTTATGAGCGAAAGCGGTCCGGCCAACAAAAGCCGCGCGGGCAAAGTGGGGGTTGTTTGCGACATCATCCACAAAGAATGACAAATCACGCATCTTGGAAACATCATCGACGGCCTTCAGGCCCATCTTAAGTTCCAGAATGGGAATGACCGAAGTGAGATTGCAGTTACCGGTGCGCTCGCCGTAGCCATTGATCGTGCCTTGAACCTGCGTCGCTCCCGCTTTCACCGAAGCGATGGCGTTGGCCACTCCGAGTTCGCAATCGTTGTGAGTGTGAATCCCAAGTGGTACATCGGGAAAAGCGTCCATCACCACGCGACTCATTTCTGCAATCTCCGCGGGAAGACATCCGCCATTGGTGTCGCAAAGAACGAGCCAATCGGCTCCGCCCTCCACCGCAGCGCGAAGAGTCGCCATGGCATGTTCTTCGCCGTCCTTGTAGCCGTCAAAAAAGTGCTCGGCATCATAAATGACCTCGCGCCCTGCCGCCTTGAGATAGCGCACGGTGTCACGAATCATCGCCTGATTTTCCTCGGCGGTGGTCCGAAGAACCTCCGTCACCTGCAACTCCCAACTCTTCCCGAAAATGGTAATGACCGGCGTCTCGGCATCGATGAGGAGCTGGACCTGCGGATCTTCTTCGACGGTAAGATCCGCCCGACGCGTCGAGCCAAAGGCTGCGATCTTGGCGTGATTCCAGGTTTCCTTGGCCGCAGCTTTAAAAAACTCGATATCTTTTGGGTTCGATCCCGGCCAGCCACCTTCGATGTAATCGACCCCAAACTCGTCGAGCCGCTTGGCAATTCGCACCTTATCTAGGCCGGAGAGGAAAAAACCTTCACCCTGCGTACCATCGCGGAGAGTCGTATCATATATGCTGACTTTTGAATTTTCGCTCATCGTGTGTGCTGAAACCGGCGGCACGGTATGGCGACCGACCGAGATCTGCAATCCCTCTTTCAGAGCAAATCGGGCAATATGAGGGGGTTTTTGCTACCACCCCTGCAATTCTCCGACTCTCCCGAGAATGCTAATACCGTATTTCCCTTTCGTGCTACCACCATCCGTGAGGAATTTTTTGACCAGCGGAAAGGCCGGCTCCCCCATCCAATCGAGCACGTTGTGAAGCATCATTTCATTCGTGGTGGCATTGAAAAGAAGATCATTCAGACAGGCCATGGCCTCCGTGGAATCGCCCAACTTGACCAAACTCCAGGCCGCCATCATGCGCACTTCATGACAGTCGTCCTTGAGGGCTTTCTTCAAAGTTTCTTTGGCTGAGGCTGCATCCTTCTCAAGCAAATGAAGTCCTACGACCGCCCACCACCGAACACCTTCGTCTTGGTCGCTCATCGCCTTCACAAAGTCATCGAGATTCTTCGCATCACGAACCAAGGCCTTGTCGGCGGCATCGAGATAAGACTCAAGCGGATAAAGTTTCTTGTTCCGCACCATCTCGTAGATCGTCATGGAATTCTCTTTAGCTCGACGCATCCGCATTCCTTCGGGAAGAAGTCCGGAATCAAATAGCTCGAGTTGTTTTTTACGAAGCGCAGCTTTCAACTCAGAGATCCTCGCTTGGTGCTTCGGATCCTTGATCAGGTTTTTGACATTATCGAAATCACTCTCGTTGTCGTAAAATTCCTCGGAAACCCGCGGACGGAAAAAGCGCCCGGTCACTTCGTCGGTCTTACCGTCACGATGATGCTTCTCCCAGGCCGGCGTAGCGGGAGCTTTCCAAAGATAGGCCAAGTGCTGCCCCGCTGGAGCGAATGGCATGTAATTTTTGTGATAGGCGAAGCGCTTGTCGCGCATCAGGCGGACGTGATCGAGACGCTCGTCGGCCCGCTCACGAAACCCCAAATGATGCTTCGGCTCGGGCTCCGCGCCCTTACCTAAAAAGACCCGTCCCTGGAAAGTGTTGGGAATTTCCGCACCCGCGAGACTCAGCCAGGTCTTGGGCATGTCCACAAAACTCACAAGGCGTTCCACCGTCGAGCCCGGCTTATCGGCGGGATAGAGATATTTATATTTCTCAGGAATCCGCACGATCAAGGGACAATGCACTCCGCTGGCATAGAGGAAGCGCTTACTCCGCGCCATCACTCCGCCGTGATCGGAATTGTAAATAATGATGGTGTCCTCGTAGAGCCCGTCCTTTTTTAAAGTTGCGATGCACTTGGCAACATCGCCGTCCATCCGCTCGACCGCATCGGCATACTTGGCGTAGTTTTTGCGAATTACCGGAAGATCTGGATGATACGAAAAGAGAGTCATCTTCGCGGGATCGTTCTTCACCTGATTCACAGCTCCATGCGCCTTGCTCTCATGGCTGGTCGTCGTGTTGTAGACGCAGAAGAAGGGCTGGCCTTCCTTGCGGGCCTTCCATCCATACGGTGATCTCTTTCCATTCCCCTTTTTCTTTCCTAGATCCCAGGCCTCATAATCATCACGCCCTCCAATGTTGTAGTCGGTCTTCCCTGGGTTGGAGGTATGATATCCAGCTTTCTTCAAGAGATCCGGATAGTATGGAATCTTGTCGTGAGGAATCTCATTCCGGCTCCGCATCGGCTGGGTGCCATTGGAAATACCATACATCCCCGTGATCCAGCACGACCGGGTCGGCGCACACACCGCGGCATTATCGAAGCAATAAAGATAACGAAACCCCTCCTTGGCTAATTGGTCAATGGCCGGGGTCTTGGTATTCTTCCCGCCATAGCAACTGATCCAGGAAACCCCGTTATCTTCGCTGGTGATCCAGAGAATGTTAGGTTTCTCCGCTGCGTTGGCCGCTCCCAGAGTCCAGCCCAGGAAAAAGAGTCCGGTGATTAGTTTGTCTCGAAAATTCATCGTGGTCTACTACGAGCACGAATTCCCGAATCAATCAATGCGATAGATTACTTCTTCAATTCCTTCAACTGCTTACGAACCAAGCTCGACTGCCCGGCATCGAGAATCTGCCAGCAGGCCAGACCGTTTCCAACGAGATCCCATTCATCAAATTCCCAAACAACTTTCTTTTCCTTCGTAATTTCGAAGATCTGCGGATCATCGTCCCCCGCGTGGCAGTTTCCAATGACGAGATTTCCGTTGGGCAACTCCTGAAGGCAGGTGGTCCAGCCCAATTCAATCTCGGTATCCGGCACCTTCTTGGTGATGTCCCACACCACCTTCTTCTCCGGTGACACTTCAATCACGCTGTTACCACTTCCGGTCGCAATCAGCGTGTTACCATTGCTCAAACGAATCGCACCATAGACCCGGGTGTTGGTCGGATACTCCCAAACGACCTTGCCGTCTTTGTCATATTCCGTGACCACACCGGGATTCTCGGCACAGGAAAGATAGTGCCCGTTGCCCAACATCCGAACGAGACGAGTACTCTTGCGGCCACCCTCGCCCATGCTGACGACTTTCCGGGCCGCCCCCTTCTTGTCGACGTGAATGAAACGACCAATCCCGCTCTCCGCAATCATAGTACTGCCATCTGGGAATCGCGCAAAGGCATGCACGTCCACGCGCTTGCCTTCGTTGCCATTCGCCTTGGCGCTCTCGTATTCCCAAACAACCTTCTTCCCTAAGGTAATCTCCTGGGTCTTGGTCCAAGTGTCGTGGAAAAGAATATTTCCACTCTTCAAATAATGCACATCGTGATGTCCGGTGTGTCCTCTCTGCGGACCGGCAGTATCGTGCTTCCACAGAACGGTCCCGTCAGCTTCGCAAATCGCGAGGACATTTTTGCCATAAGAGGCGCCGACCAAAACCAAGCGGTCTTCCTTCGCTGAAAGCGGTAAAAGCGCGCAACAACCCAATAAGGTAAGTATTTTTTTCATCATCATTTTTTAAACCATTATTTCCCGAATCGGCTCGGCGCCCTCCACTCCGACCAAACGCTGATCAAGCCCTCCATAAAAGTAACTCAGGTGATTCGGATCCAGCCCCATGCGATCGAGAACGGTTGCGTGGAGATTCCGGACATGGAGACGATTGG
The DNA here is from genome assembly GCA_022425785.1 of Akkermansiaceae bacterium. GTDB lineage: Bacteria > Verrucomicrobiota > Verrucomicrobiia > Verrucomicrobiales > Akkermansiaceae > SW10. The sequence goes on from JAKMEV010000156.1 coordinate 12,028, forward strand.
TCACCGCAGTTCCACCAAGCTCATCGGTCTCCCCGTAGCTCACGCCACCTTTAATACCACCACCGGCCATCCACATCGTGAAGCCGTAGGAGTTGTGATCCCGTCCCGTTCCCTTGGCGTATTCCGCCGTCGGCTGGCGACCGAACTCACCACCCCAAACCACAAGCGTTTCATCGAGAAGCCCGCGTTGTTTGAGGTCCTTCAAGAGACCAGCAATCGGCTTATCGGTCCGTCCGGCGTGATGATTGTGATTCCTTTCCAAATCACCATGCGCATCCCAGTTGTCATCATTGTGGGCGCCACCGGAATAGAGCTGAATGAATCGCACGCCCCGCTCGACGAGACGACGCGCCATGAGGCACTTGCGACCGAAGTCTTCAGTCTTCCCCTCGTTCATCCCATAGAGCTCTTTGACGTGTTCGGGCTCGGATTCTAGCTCAATTGCATCAGGCGCAGTAGACTGCATCCGATAGGCCAATTCATAACTGGAAATCCGCGCCGCAAGATCACTCTCGCTTCCACGCACTCCAAGATGCTCGCGGTTCATCAGGTTAATGTGATCGATCAAGGTGCGCTGCTGATCCTGCGGCATACCGTGGGAGTTCTTGAGATTGAGAATGGGATCCCCTTTCGAACGAAAAACCGTTCCCGCGTAGCTCGCCGGCATGTATCCCGATGACCAATTCTTTGCCCCGGAAATCGGACCCCCGGTTTTGTCCAACATGACGACATAGCCGGGAAGGTTTTCATTGGGCGATCCCAGACCGTAGTTCACCCACGATCCCATTGAGGGCTTCCCTCCGAGCAGGGAACCCGAGTTCATCATCAACATCGCCGAGCCATGAATCGGCGAATCCGCCGTCATGGAATGAAGAAAGGCCATATCATCGACGCACTCACCCAAATTGGGAAAGAGGTCGGAGACGTATTTTCCGCATTCCCCATACTGTTTGAATTTCCACTTCGGTCCAACCACGCGACCTTGGTTCTTCTTCCCGCCACGACCAAAGGTCTTCAGCTTGATCGTTTTCCCATCGAGCGGATAAAGCTCCGGCTTGTAGTCAAAAGTATCCATGTGGCTCGGGCCACCATACATGAAGAGAAAAATGACCGACTTCGCCTTCGGCGCGATCATCGACTCCTGGGGAGCCAGCGGATTGGCATAAGAATCCAAGGTCGCTCCATGTGCTTTGTTAAAAAACCCTTCCTTCGCCAACATTCCGGTGAGGGCCACCGAAGTGAAGCCACCGCCGATATCGCGAAGAAATTCCCGCCGGTCAACCCGGCCGCAAAAAGTGTTCTGTGGATGTTTCATGGGATCAGTCTAAGAAGATAAATTCATTTAGGTTTAATACAAGCAGCGCAAAACGATCGAGCGCCTCCTCTTCGTTCAAACCATGCTTATCACGCATGGCATCAAAAAATTCATGGCTGTATTCCAGCTCCCGTTCTTTGGCCGGACGCGCCAAAGCCAGTTCGAGGCCAAGCCGGACACGCGCTTTGCGATCCTCCCCGGCTTCCTTACGCAATCGCTCGGCGAAGACCTTGGCCTGGTCGTTCATAAACTTACTGTTCAAGAAGCCCAACGCCTGAGTCGGCACAGTCGTGGCAAACCTCACCGGACAACTCGTATCAGTATCGGCGACATCAAGATCTGCCAATTGCGGCGGCACCATCGAACGCTTCACCTTCACATAAATCGTCCGGCGCACTTCATCTTCAGGAGACGATCTCCCCCAGGAGCCTCCCTTTTTTGACGAGGTCGCCAAAACCTCTTCGGGCAGCGGAACAAAGACACCCGGCCCACCCATTTTGCGATTCAGGGTTCCGGTAACGGCCAATATCGAGTCGCGAACTTCCTCCGCCGTCAGACGACGCATGTCGAAGCGCCAAAAACTATTATTGTCAGGATCCTTCGCCAGAGCATCAGGATTCCCCTTCGAGGACATTTGAAATGTCCGCGACATCATGATCAACTTGTGCATCTTTTTCAGGCTCCATCCTTGCGCCACAAACTCCGTCGCCAGCCAATCGAGCAACTCCGGGTGAGTGGGATCTTCGCCCAGGAAACCAAAATCATTCGAGCTACGACAAATTCCACGTCCGAAGTGATGCTGCCATACGCGATTCATCATCACGCGAGCCGTCCTCGGGTTGTCATCCCGGGAAATCCACTTCGCCAGAGCGGTCCGCCGCCCACTGGAATTGCGCCCATTCTCCGGAGCCTCAGCCTTCAATTCTTCGCCTCCAAAAATCCCCGGAATTCTTGGGGTCACCTCCTTTTCCTTATCTTCGGCATTGGCACTGCCGCGAATGTGCACGTAGGTCGGAGGAAGATCTTTTCCGGTTTCCCTCGCCGTCATGATCTCCACTCCCCGCTTGGGCGGATCAGCTTCCTTTTTGCGAATCTCATTCTTCAAACGCTTCCAGCGATTCACGAGGTCCTTCTCCGCCTTGGCTCCCTCCTTGGACTTGAGCACTTTTTCCAAAGAGAGTGATTTGCCCGATGAAATACCGGCCCCAAAATCAAAAAACTGTCCTCCGCTTGTTTGTGTGACATGCGCCGCGATGACATTTCGTCCTACCTGCAGAGCATCGAGAAATCTCTTGTCCGCGGCAAAGTCATCGTAGTCATCCCGGAAACCCTTACGCTTAATCACCGGTTGCCCGTTAACGAAAATCTCGACATCCTCGTCATGGTGAAGACTCAAGTTCAGCCTCTTCGGAATCTCTTCAAGCAGAAATGAGGTCTGCAACCATAACTCGGGAGTGTTCCACTTGGTATGCACAATCATCTTTGGCCCCTTTGTTCCGAATCCGGCCTTCCCTTTCTTCCACTGATGATTCTCAGCGCGAAAACCTACCTCGGACCATCCGTCGACAGCCCTTGTCGAGTAATGCCATCCCTGGGGAGTCGTTGTCCGGGCATCAGAAACCAGCCAGCGAACGGGCTCCACCGAAGCGCCATCCTTACCGACCGTCCCTTTCCCGAGCGATGTAAAAAGCTGCTTTTCGATTTTGGCTTGCTCCTTCTTAAGGTTCTCAACGTGACGGCGGTGGGCCTCCATCGTCGCTTCGTATTTGTCATCAACTCCTTCAAATACCATTTTCTCCACCGGGCCTCTGCCACGTGAAAATGGCACGATCCCTCTGAAGAAGGACATAAAGCTATAGTAATCTCTCTGCGAAATCGGATCGCCCTTGTGATCATGACAACGGGCACACCCCACCGTCATTCCCAATACAACCTCGGTCGTAGTACGAACATTATCATCGAGAATATCGTAATAGGCCTGCTTCCGATCCGCGGGCTCATCGTCCCACTGCATCAGATGATGATAGGCCGTCGCTGACATGGAATCGAAAGTCGGCTTGGCCAACTCATCTCCAGCCAACTGCTCGGTCAAAAATTGAGTGTAGGGTTTGTCCTCGTTGAGGGCCTTGATGACATAATCGCGATAACGCCAAACGAAGGGCTTGTCGCTATCCCGCTCGAAACCATTGGTCTCGGCATAGCGAACCAGGTCCAACCAATGACGTGCCCACTTTTCCCCGTAAGCGGGTGAAGCCAAAAGGCGATCGATCACCTTCTCCCATGCGTCGGGAGACTTGTCATTTTCGAATTCCTGCACTTCAGAAAGGGAGGGAGAAAGCCCGGTCAAATTGTAGTAGGCCCGACGAATCAACTCCGCCCGCGAAGCCGGCGCGTTAGGTGTCAGTCCCATCTTATTCACCCCATCGTAAATGAAGGCATCGATCGGAGCTTTCCACTCGGCATTGCCCACAACCGGAACATCCGGGCGCGCCATTGGCTTATATGACCAACGGCTCTTACTGAATTCGTTGATCGTGGTGATGGATTTGTCGTCTTCCTCCACCTCTACGAGGACATCCGCATCCTCCGGAGTCCAGGGCATTCCCCGCTTCACCCAGTCCGACAAAACGCCGCGCGCCTCTTCTGACAATTTTCCTTTCGGCGGCATTTCAAGATTTTCGTCTTCATAGCTGATCACATGAAGAATAAGGCTCTTTTCCGGTTCCGCCTCATTGAAGGCCGAACCATGGTCTCCCCCGATAATAATCCCTTTCCGGCTAATCATCTGAAATCCGGATTTCACTTTGGCATGACCCTTGGAATCCTTGCCGCCATGACAACGAAAACAATTCTCCTCAAGCAATGGACGAACCTCCTTTGTGAAAAAAGAGATATCCTCCGGTGAGAATTCCTTGGCCGACAGACACGGAACAAATCCGCATATCAGCATTCCTAATAGTTGCTTCTTCATCTTCATCCTTCTGAATTCCATCCAAGTCTACTTGAAATCACGTCGGCTGCAGCCCGAATCTTTCGGGCCACCCCGTCCAAATCACAGTCCGGCAAACGCGATGACGGTGCCGTAATCCACAAAGCCGCAATTGGGTCATTCTTCCCATTAAAAATCGGAGCCCCCACACAATACTGCCCCTCTCTCTCCTCCGATAAATCAAAGCCATAGCCTCTCTTCCGAACTTCATCAAGATGAGCCAAAAACTCATCCTTATCCAAAATGGTATTTTCGGTGAAATGAGTAAACTCCATGCGGTCAACAATCTTCCGACATTCTTCATCAGGCAAATAAGCCAGAATCGCTTTCCCGGGCGCCGCCGTGTGCAACACAAAGCGCGTTCCCGGATCCACTGAAAACCGGAAGGCGTGAAGCCCCGGAACCTGGTCCAGCACCACGCCTTCGCTTCCCGTTAAAGTCCCCAAAAGAACAGTCTCCTTCAGCTGATCCCGCAGGGTCCGCATAATATCGAGCGACTTCTCAAAAAGATTCATCTCCGACACTGAGGACGCGCCCACCGTGACAAACTTGGAGGTCAGACGGTATTTCTTACTCGGCTCCAGCCGCTCAAGGTATCCGGTCTCTTCCAAAGTCACCGCAATCCGGAAGGCGCTATTCTTGGGAATAACGAGGGCCTCGCACAACTCGGTCACATTCAATCCCTCAGGGTGCGACCCCAGCAATTCGACCAAAGCCAGCGCCCGGTCCAAGATAGGAACCCGATAACGACTCCGATCAGCATTTTGCAGTTTGTTTGCCATTTGAAACGCGTTTCTCTGTAAATTACAGGCCACGAAGATCCGATATTTCACTTTCCTCGCCAAAAACCAAACCTGACGGACAGTTTTCGAGCGACCCTAATTACCAGGCACTCAACTCGGCTAAGTTTTGTTTTTATGAGCAAAAGCATCTTGCAAAAATTACTCATAAGAACACTCTGTTCACATTAACACCATAAAGAAATTAGAGATCCTCGCGGACGCTGCCAAGTATGATGCCTCCTGTGCCAGCTCCGGCGCTACCCGAAAAGACTCTTCTGCCGGAAAAGGAGTCGGCTCAACCGGTGGGGTCGGCATTTGTCATTCCTACACACCCGATGGACGCTGCGTCTCGCTCCTAAAGATCCTTCTTACCAACGTCTGCCTCTACGATTGTCACTATTGTATCAACCGCCGCTCAAGCAACGTCCGCCGGGCACGCTTCACCGCCGAGGAGGTCGTCTCTCTGACTCTCGATTTCTACAAACGTAATTACATCGAAGGCCTCTTCCTCAGTTCAGGGATCGTGCGCAGCGCCGACTTCACCATGGAGCAGGTGGTGCAAGTCGCCCGGACGCTCCGCGAGGTCCATCATTTCAGAGGCTATATCCATCTCAAGACCATCCCGGAAGCCTCGGACGAACTCATCGCTCAGGCCGGAAAATACGCCGACCGCATCAGCATCAACATCGAACTCCCCCAACAAAAGAGTCTCAAGAATCTCGCTCCGGAAAAAAACATCTCCCGCACCCGGCAAGCGATGCACAAAATCGGCGACAAGATTGCCGAAAGCAAAGCGGAGAAGAGTCTCAAGAAATCGCCCTTCGCGACCGGGCAGAGCACCCAGATGATCGTGGGGGCCGACCAATCACACGACGCCCATTTTCTCAAACGTGCCGGTGATCTCTACGGAAATTTCCAACTCCGCCGCGTCTACTACTCGGCCTTCAGCCCCATCCCGGATTCCTCGATTCTCCTTCCTCTAAAATCGCCTCCCTTGGTCCGTGAACACCGTCTCTACCAAGCTGATTGGCTCATGCGCTTCTATGGATACGAAGTCGATGAAATCACCACGAAAAGCCAGCCCAACCTCGACCTGGATATCGACCCCAAGCTTTCCTGGGCGCTGCGCAATCGCGACTTCTTTCCCATTGATCTTAACAAAGCCGACTACGAAATAATTCTACGCATCCCGGGCCTCGGAGTGCGGAATGCCAAACGGATCATCACGGCCCGCCGCTTTCATCACATCCGCGTGAACGACCTCATCAAGATGCGGGTCAATTTGAAAAAATGCCTTCCCTTCATGATCACCGACGATCATCAACCCGCCTCACTCGAACTGGATTCCGAAAAAATCCGAGCTCTCCATGCCCCTCCCGCGCAACAGTTAAAACTCGATTTCTCCGCGCCCATCCCCAAACGCGAAGTTATCGGAGGTGAATTCTAAACGATGAGAACCCTCGTCCTTCCAGAAAACTTCGACGACTGGCGTCGGGTTGCCCGATCCCTCCTCGCTGCTGAAATCCCGCCGGAGGATCTTCTTTGGCAGAGCCGCGAACAGTTCGGACTTTTCTCCGAAGCACCACTGCCCCCAAGCACCGGCAATCTCCCCAGAGTCCCCAAGGCCTTTGTCGACCTCGCCCGCACCGTCTCCTGCCATCGCTCGGGAGATCAATGGGCACTCCTCTACTCCCTTCTTTGGCGACTCACCCACGGCGAAGCTCATCTCCTCGCGCTTTCCACGGACTCTCAAATTCATCGCGTCAGAACGATGGCCAAGCACATCGGCCGCGACATTCATAAAATGCACGCTTTTGTCCGCTTCCGAAAAGTCAATGACGCACCGGAAACCAATCGCGAGCAATTCGTCGCTTGGTTCGAAACTGAACATCGCATCGTGCGCCTCACCTCCGCCTTCTTTCGCAAACGCTTTACCGGCATGGATTGGTCTATTCTCACCCCGGACGAATGCATGCACTGGGACGGCCAGAAAATTCACTTTACCGACGGTGTCGACAAAACCCAAGCCCCCGATTCGGACTCCCTCGATGGGCTTTGGAAAACCTACTACCGCAACATCTTCAACCCCGCTCGCCTCAAGGTAAAAGCAATGCAATCCGAGATGCCCAAGAAATATTGGAAGAACCTACCCGAAGCAGAAATCATCAAGGAACTCATCGCCACTAGCAGCGACACCACCCGGAAAATGCTGGCAACTCCCTCTTCCCCCGAAAAGCCAGCCCCCAAGAACACCTACCTCGAAAAACTCCGCCAACTGGGCAGAAACCCGAAGACAAATCTCCCTCCTCGGGCATAGTCACACATGATGCGAAACATTCTTCTTATTGGTGGATCCTCCGGCATCGGATTAGCGGCAAAAAACCTTTTGGAATCACAAGGCAACAAAGTTATTGCCACTTCCCGGAGCACTTTCGAAGCTACCAACCCACAAGCTACCTTAAACGTTCCCGAGAGTCTTGATGGCCTAGTCTACTGCCCCGGCACGATCAACCTCAAACCCTTCCATCGACTTACCGATCAGGAATTCCTCGCCGACTGGGAAGTCAATTTTCTGGGAGCTACCCGCGCACTGAGACTTGCTCTTCCTTCCCTCAAAAAAGCGCCTTCCGCCTCCGTCGTTCTCTTCAGCACTATCGCTGTCAAATGCGGCATGCCCATGCACGCCAGTATCGCCACCGCCAAGGGCGCGGTCGAAGGACTCACCCGAAGCCTCGCCGCAGAGTGGGCCCCGAAAATTCGCGTCAATGCCATCGCTCCGTCGCTAACCGAAACTCCCCTGGCTGCCGGAATTTTGGCGGACGATAAACGCCGCGAAGCGGCAGCCGAGCGCCATCCTCTTAAAATGATCGGACAAGCAGAACACAGCGCGGAACTGGTCAGCTATCTTCTCTCAGACGCTTCACGGTTCACTACCGGGCAAATCCTCCGCCCCGACGGAGGCCTCTCCAGCCTTCGCCTTTTTTAACCTCACGCCGCATCCTCATTCGCCGTCAGCCCTGAAGCGATCTTACGTGCCATTCGCGGAAAAAGAATGAAATGTAAAGGGAGAACCGAATACCAATAGACCCGCCCCAACAAGCCCTTCGGACGAAACGTCGCAGTTTGTTTAAGTCCGGTTTCGGAGACCTCAAACTCGAGCCAAGCCTCGCCGGGCATCTTCATTTCCGCCACGAGCATCAACCTCGCCACCTCGGAATCTCGGTCTGCTAAAACCACTCTCCAAAAATCCAGCGCGTCACCGGGAATCAATTCGTTTGGATGTCGACGGCCTCGCCGCAAACCGGATCCACCAAAAAGTCGATCCATCCAACCCCGGCATTTCCACGCCCAATTCATACTGGGCCATCCTCGCCTCCCCCCGACAGACCAAAGTTTTTCGATCACATCTTCACGGGGTGCTTTTAAGGGAACACATCGGCCGTCTTTTAACACCCCGTGATCAGGGACCCGCACCACCTTCAAAAAGAACGGATCAATATCTCCCGAAGCCAGAGAACCAAACCAAGAGGAAGGAACCCTGTTTTGAGCGATATTAACAAAAGCCTTCTCGATCGCCTCCTCGTAGCTCAATAATGTCTGGGGGATAATCTCTCTGACCCCCTCATCGTGGCAAACCGTTTCATTGATTAACGATTCCACTAAAGTTTGAGCCAGCGGGTAACTCGTCGCGGTGACCAAGTATAACCACTTTGCGGAAAGGCCCGGACTCAAAAAAGGAACCGAGATAATTGACCTCCGCAATCCCCTTGCCTCCGCATAACCAACAAGAAGATCCCGATAAGTAAGGACCTCGGGACCACCAATGTCATACTCCTCTCCCCACATTTCTCTCTGCCCCAACACTCCAATGAGATAGCCCACCACATTACGAATCGCGATGGGTTGGCAGGGAGTCTCCGTCCACTTTGGCGTTAACATGAAAGGCAACTTTTCCGAGAGATCACGAATGATTTCAAAAGAAGCCGATCCCGAACCGACGATAACAGAGGCACGCAAGGTTGTTACCGGAACATCACCGTTTCGAAGAATGTCATTCACTCTCTCCCGCGACCGCAGGTGGGGTGACAAATCACCCTCGGGAATCAAACCACTCAGGTAAACGATCAGATCAGCCCTGATCCATTGCTGAAAAGCCCTCGCACAGGCCCCTTCCTTCTCATGGAAATCAGCACCCGAGCCCATCGAATGCAGTAAATAATAGGCCACATCGATGCCATCAGGAACTGGGGGCAGCTCTTTAAGAAAGTCAGCCTCAAGAAAAGCAAGCCTTCCCTCGTCAATAAAAGCCGAAAATTGTCCAGTAGGGAACCGCTCAACTGAACGAACCTGAACCGTCACCCGGTGCCCCTCTTCCAGAAGCTCTGGAAGAAGGCGCAAACCGATGTATCCATTGCCGCCAGTTAGGAATATATGCATTCCTTGGGACTATGGTCCAATCCCGGGATCTTTCAAGGCAGCCGAACACTGGAATTGAACCGACAAGCATTAAAAGCTAAATCCTATCGAAGCCTCAAAGGCCACACTGTCCTCCGTGATAAATTGGTCACCCAAAAGCTTGAAGTCATCGCGGAAGATATACCGGGCACCGGCCTGGGCCACCACCCCACTGGGGAAGTGCGCCCGAAACCCGGCAAAAACCTGCGCCACGAAATTTGAATCCGAATCAAGGACATCATCAAAGCGATCGTCGATACTCACCAGCTCGATTCCCGCTCCGCCTCCGGCGTAGAAAGAAAGCGCACCGCTCAACTTGGCCTCCACTTCATAATTCGCGGTGATGTTGACGAAAGAAATGTCTCCACTCTCGAAAAAACTGAACCCGCCAGGCTCCACGAATTCAAGAATGGCTTCATCCCGATGACCTAGGATGTCCAGAAAGACCGAGTGGGCTACCGAATGGTCTTCGTAAACTGTTCCGCGAATCTGACCAAATCCATAGGCCGTGCCGGGCTTATCCAGATATCCGCCTCCAATCACCACCGCTCCTCCGGAGGAGCCGAATTGCGCTTGCGAAATGGCGACAGAACAAATCAAGGCCAGGGCCGTGAACAGACAGTTTTTCTTTATCGTATTTTTCATCTTTTTTTAGCTAATCTTTCTTGCGATAGGAATCCGGGCTCACCGAGACAGCACGAATCCCGCGATCATATTCGCAATCATCATATTCGTGATGATCATGTTCGTAATCATGATATTGGTAACCATCCTCGCCACTCCACGATCCCCCTCCCAAAAGCCTCTTCAGCGGCGGCAATTCACGAAATCTCTGCTGATAAGCCCGCTCCGCATTGTCCACTCTCACCACCTTGATCCGGCTTAAGAACTTCCGCTCCGGCAAGTGCGCACCCGTTTCCGAAAAAATTGTGGTATCCCTCGCTCCCCGATGAAAACCAGAAAGAACGCCTCCCTTGCTCACATAAAAGCGATTCCCAGAACTATACGCCACTGCCAAATGACTCCCCTTCTTCACCAACACATTACTGCGCAAGACCGTCCGACTCACCTGAACACCCGGCGCAGCCACTTGGTCCCCATCCACCATTCGGGATGACGAACAACTCACCAACAAGAGGAAAAAGCCAATTATAGCAACTATCGACCTACGAACAAAATATTGAACGCAGGAGCGCTCACCTTATTCAAATTAATTCACTTTCCCCACTTTCTCTCGAGTTTGTCTCTCTCAAGCGACAGTAATATCGCTGCCGAAGCCTTCTTCTCGCACGAAGGAACAACCGTCACGATGACGCCGACGAAGCTCTGCTCTCATATTGCACCAAGGGCAATCAACCCGGCAAAGAAGACGCTCTGATACTCTGGGATGGCGCAGGTCAACCGCGAATCATCGGCCACCTCCCCGCCGAATAAAAAACACATGATTCTCCCGACTTGCTCTTTTGCTAAAAATACTTTAGCAATCTTAATGGTTCGATTTTTCGCGGCGCTTCTCTCTCTCTCGACCGCCCTGCTATTCTCTTCCTGCGGCAGCCAGGTCGAGGCCAGGGATCCAGTCACCTACAGAGGAACAGCGAAACGAACCGCCGCCTACCACAACGGCTGGGCCTACGCCCCACGAGGGGCTCCCACCAAGGTCAAACTGGCCATCGCCGCTGGAAACCGCCTCCAAAACAAGCCCTACAAATGGGGCGGTGGCCACGCCCGACTCAATGACTCCGGCTACGATTGCTCCGGCGCCGTCTCCTACGTCCTCCGCGAAGCCGGACTCATGAACGGTCAAATGTCCTCGCGCGGTTTCCTGAACTACGGCAAGAGAGGCTACGGAAAATGGATCACCCTGTACGCCCGCAATGGCCACGTCTTCATGACCGTAGCCGGCCTCCGTCTCGACACGGGCGGCTCCAGCCGACGAACCGGCCCCCGGTGGAAACCATGGACGCGAAAATCCACAGGCCACGTCGTTCGCCACCCACCCGGATATTAGCGCACGGAATCAAAGAGGGATCACCCGACTCGCCTCCCTTTAACAAGCCTGCTCGCGAGCGCATGTCGTAGTCGCCTTTGATTTTCTTACCCGCATCACCGCAACAGCCACCACACTTGGACTCGAGCAATGGGTTAATTTTCTCCACGAAGAGACTCTCAGCTTCGGCCTGACTTACCTTTCCCAATACCAAGGAAGGAAGCCGCATCCAGACAGTATGTATGGCGTGAAATTTTCTCGGAAATCCAAGACGAAACACTCCCATGCAAAACTCCGATTCGGAGCCAATCCTTTCCAATAATTCTATACCTCGATCGCCTTCCCGGCCTCGGGCACGATCACTCGATCTGCGATTCCCAGACGCTCCGCTTCATTCATCAATCTCTCGATGGGCTCGTCGGGGTGTTCATTTCCCAGCGGAAAGGTCCCGTGGTGCATTGGAATCATAAGATCAGCTCCCAACTCCCCAAAAGCCCGAATCGCCTCCTCCGGGTTCATGTGAACGTCACGCCCGCTCGGTGCGTCGTAGGCTCCGATCGGCAGGAAGGCCAAACAGATCCTCTCCCGCTCACAAATCTCCTTAAAGCCCTCGAAGTAAGCACTGTCTCCGCAGTGGAATACCTTGCGATCCCCCGAGCCCACTAAAAAGCCACCATAGTCCCGATGGGTATCCGCGGCATAGCGCGCGCCCCAGTGATGACTCGGCGTGTGCACCACCCGCATCCCGGCAAATTCGCGTTCCTCCCACACTTTCATCTCAGTAACATTGGAAAAGCCCAATTTCTTAACCAAGCGCCCACTCCCCTGCGGAACCACAATCCCCTGTCCGGCATCAATCTTACGGAGTGATTTTTTATGGAGATGATCAAAGTGCGCATGCGACACCAACACCAAATCCAGCTCCGGCAGATTGTTGAGGTGCAATCCCGGCTCGATTTGACGCTTCACCGGCCCGTGCCAATTCGCCCAATTGGGATCAAAGATAATGGAATGCCCCTCGAACTGAACCAGAAATGACGCGTGCCCAATTCAGGTCGCCCGCAACAAGCCATCCTCCGGCGGCACCAAAATCGGCTCGTGAGTTGAACCCTCACGTTTCTTGAGCAGCTGCGGAATCAATCGATGACACCAAAAACGATAATTGCGCGCCGGCTACCCTTTTTTGGGCAGGACTCCGAAATACCCTCCCCTCTTTTCAGACTCTTTCGCCATTCCTGCTGCCTTAGACGATCGCCGACGCAATTTCTTCCGCCCAATGTTTCGCTAAGCCCGCATAGTCGGTATTTCCCTCCGCGTAGGTGATTCCACGCGACACATTGATCACGCTGGCTGCCTGCCTCCCGCCGCCCCTGAGCGCGTCGATACTTCCACCCTGTGCCCCCAACCCGGGAATGAGCAAAGGCACATCGGGAAGATTCGCGAGAACATCTTCGTCGGCATTGGTCAGACCAACCACCAGTCCGGCCGTTGTTTTTCGTCCCTCACTTACAGCCCGGTCACAAAGATCACCGACCCGTTCGAAGAGCGCTTTTCCTTCACAATCTCTTCGCTGAAAATCAACACTGCCGGAGTTCGAGGTCACTGCGAGAAGATACACCCCCTTACCTTCCCAATCGAGAAATGGCTCGAGCGTATCGTATCCCAGAAACGGATTCAGCGTCACCGCATCAACCCCCCAGTTTTCAAAATATGACCGTGCGTAATATTTTTGGGTCTCTCCAATATCACTCCGCTTGGCGTCCAAAATAACCGGAACCTCATCCGGCATCTCCTCCAGCAGCTGTTCGAGAATCTCAACCCCGCGGAGCCCCATCGCTTCGAAATAGGCCATGTTCGGTTTGAAAGCTGCGGCATATTCCACGGTCTCACCTACCACCCGGCGCAAGAACTCAGCAATCCCGCCAACCCCTCCTTCCGTGGAATCCGGGCGAGGATCTAATCCCACACAAAGGGCGGACCCGGTTACTTCGAGACGATTCTTGAGACGATCAGCGTAGGTCATGGAAATGTTCTAACCACCTCCGCCCATCTTCACAAGCGCTAGCCCTCCGATTTCCGTCCCATCCGAAATGCCATGATCAATAACACCAGCGCCACCACAAAAATCCCGGCATTCTCGGCCAATTTCAGCGGATAATTCACCGGCTCGCTGCTTTTGCTAAAACATCCGCAATTGATATTTAGCCCCTTGGACCAGGCATCTGAAAGCGCCCAACAAAAGGACGCCAACATTCCCATGATAATCACCAGCCCTCCCGACTTCCCAAATCCACTGATCACCGCCAAGCCTGCAAAAACTTCCACCCACGGCAGAGTATAGGTAACCACCACATCGTAAGGCTCATTCAAAAACTCAAATTGGTAATTCCCCACCGACTCCAAAAATGCCGGTAGATCCTGCAATTTCACCACCCCACTCCAAACAAACAATCCCCCCAAGCACAATCGAAGCAGCCATTCCAATATCTTACCCTTCATCATCCCACGCGGAAACTACCACAGACTCGCCCACAATCCTGCCAAAAAGGTTGGATTCTCTCCCCCACGATTTACTCTGGAGCCACTCTTATGAAATGGTTTTCCCGCCTCCTTTCGGTCACCGTAATTTCCATCACCGGATCCAATATCACCTGCAAAAAAGGCAAAATCACCCCTAGCCTGATCGGAGAAATTCAGGACATCTTCTCAGACCTCAGTATTTCCTGGGCCGAAATTTGGATCGATGGAGCAGGAAAAGTCTCCTTTTCCATTGAAATCCCTTCCCGCTATCACCAACGCCTGCGCAACCTCCTCATTGGCGCTCATCCTACTTCCTAAATTGCTCTCTTTTCATTTTGCGCAAAAACACTAGATTTTCCCCATGCTCTTTTCCAAGACAAGCTTCTTGCTCCTTCTGAGTGCAATTCTCGCTCTTCCTTCCTGCAGTTCCGACCCTGAGCAAGCACGCCTCTCCAGCGAAGCCCGCGCTCTCGATGGACGCGCCCAGGGCCTTTACAACGCCTCCTATGCCGCCGAAAAAGCAGGCGAAATCAGCAGCGCCGTCAAAGGCTACAAAAAGATCAACCGCCTCTACCCGATGTCCCCTATCGCAGCCGAGTCACAATACCGCGTCTCCCGTCTCCTGCAAAACGATGGGGAACTCCTCGAAGCGTTCGAGTCGTACGACAGCTTCCTCAAAAACTATCCCGCCTCGTCCCACTACGCCGACGCGATGAAACAACAGGAAGTCATCGCCCACAATGTCGCCAACGGTCAGATAAAAAATTCCTTCCTTGGATGGAAATCACTAATCGATGCCAAACGCACCGCCGAGATGCTCACCAAGGTCCGCAACAATGCCCCTCGTTCCGTCTCCGCCGAAAAGGCCCAGTTTACCATCGGCACGATGTATCGGAGCCGCAAGAATCCACAGAAAGCGATCGAAGCCTTCCGTATTCTCACCCGGGACTACCCGCTCTCCCAATACGCCCCTGAAGCGCAATACCAAATCGGCGCCATGCTTCTCGATGAAGCAAAAGGCGGAAACCAGGACGCCGCCAACCTTGACCGCGCCCGCAACGCGTTCGAGGACCTCCTCATTCGTCACCCGAGCAGCAAGCGCGCGGCCGATGCCAAGCGCCAGATTTCCAAAATCTCCTCTGGAGATACCCAGCGGTCCTACGACATTGCCGAGTTCTATCGTAAGAAAGGACAAAACAGGTCAGCTATTCTCTATTACAAGGAGGTCGTCCGCACCTCCAACCCCGGCCCCCTTCGCAATAAGGCTCAGGCCAAAATTTCCGAACTGGGAGGATCCTAACCACTCATGATTCGATTCTTTCTCACCCTCTGCTGCCTCGGCCTTCTCTCGTCCTGCGCAGGCTATCGTATTGGCAGTAAAAAGCCGAAGCATCTCGCCGCAATCAATTCTCTTTACGTACCGCTAGTCGAAACACGCACTTTGTTCCCGCGTTCGGAGGCCCTCACCACCAACATCGTCGTCGACGCCATCACCCGGGATGGCACATACAAAATTGGCACCGCATCCAAATCCGACGCCACATTGCTCCTCACCCTCGAGGAAATCACATACCGCCAAACAAGCTCGGACCGACGGGACACCCTCCGCTCGGAGGAACTT
>JAKMEV010000152.1:0-2505 GCA_022425785.1 Akkermansiaceae bacterium
CTACCAACTACAATATCGTGAGGACCATGCCACGTTGAAGGAGTTAAGAAAAATGTATCTGGAAGGGAAATTGACCCCAGAACAAGCTTCATATCACGATGCTGCTCAGAGATCGGCGGAGGAATTCTATGATCTTCAAAGAGATCCTTATCAAATGAAAAACCTTGCGACCGACCCTGCCGTCTCTGACGAACTCCAAAGACATCGTAATATACTTGAGAAGTGGGCAAATGAGACCGGTGACAAAGGTCGTTTGCCCGCCTCGAAAAAAGAATTAGAGGCGGTTTATAAACGCGCAAAAGGAAAAGTTGCTAATCCTGAGTATAGATTCTTAAAAAAATAGCCGGAAGCTGGAGGTTTTGGGAATTTCTGATACTAGTTTGGCCTCGACTATATGAAGCGCCGTCACTTTTCTAAAACCTTGGCGCTTGGAGGGGTGGGTTCCCCTCTTTCTACCATGGCAGCTGATGCGCTCAATGTCCTCTCGAGGCCAATCCGGTTGGGAGTGATCGCAGATCTGCATGTTGACCTGATTCCCGATGGGGCAGAGCGGCTCGACTCTTTCCTCGATGAAATGACGAAAACTAAGCCGGATGCTCTCATTCAGATGGGAGATTTTGCCTTTGCCAAAGAGAGTAATCAGAAGATTGTCGATCGCTTTAATAAGGCCCATGAAACCACCCTCCATGTCATTGGGAACCACGATACAGATGGTGGTCTCTCAACAGAACAAGTTCTCGATTCTTGGGGGATGACGGATCCCTACTATCATCATGTCCTAGAAGGGCTTCATCTCGTTGTGCTGAACGCCAACGAGAAAGGTTCAGAGAATCATAAAGGAGGCTACCCCCAATTTATCGGAAAGGCCCAGGTGGCTTGGCTAGAAAATACGCTAAATAGTGTTGAAGGCCCAGTGGTTGTCATTTCCCATCAACCGATTGCAGGACCCTATGCGATCGATAACGCAGAGGAGGTTCAAAAAATTCTGTCAAAGCATTCTGACAAGGTGGTCATGGCCATGAATGGTCATACTCACATCGATTTACTTACCGAAATTGGAAGAGTTCAATATCTCCACATTAATTCAGCATCGTATCACTGGTTGGGGTCAAAGTATGCCCATGAAAGCTACCCTCCTGAAGTGCATGCCAAACACTCGGCTTTAAAATACACCAGTCCCTATCGAGAAGCTCTCTTTACAGCTTTAACTTTCGATCCGAAAAATCGGAAAATTATTGTCGAAAGGAAAGCAACCCAGTGGGTCGGGGAAAGTCCCAAAGAATTGGGGCTTAAACGTGAGCCCGAAGGGTCTGTGATCCCGGAGATTCGAGGACGGGTGATTGGTGGTAAGTAGGTGCCAGCCTTTCTAACCTCTAACCTTCAAATTTACGGTCGCCAGGGCTCTTCCTTTTGACCTTTTTTCTTTTGAAGGAACTTGGCATCTACATCCTGATACCAAGCGTGAAGTTTTGTTCGCATTTTCGCTACTCTTTCCCCGTGCTGGTCTTTCACGTCATTTTTCTCACCGAGATCGTGTTTGAGGTTGTAGAGATGAACTCGGCCGTCCTCATAGCGTTCGACTAGTTTCCAGTCGCCCATGCGAATAGCGCCCGAGGGGAAGCCGCCTTGATTACTGTAGTGGGGATAGTGCCAGTAAAGGGCTTCACGCTTGAGGTTTCCCCCTTTGAGAAGGGGAAGGAGGTCGCCGCCATCTAGGGTAATTTTACTCTCGCCACCGGCTGCTTTCACAAAGGTTGGAAAGAAGTCGGTGCTCATCACGGGGACCGAAGAGGTCGAGTCGGGTTTGGTGACTCCGGGCCACTTCACAATAAAAGGTTCGCGAATGCCCCCTTCATAGATCCACCCCTT
Organism: Akkermansiaceae bacterium; assembly: GCA_022425785.1. GTDB lineage: Bacteria > Verrucomicrobiota > Verrucomicrobiia > Verrucomicrobiales > Akkermansiaceae > SW10. The sequence goes on from JAKMEV010000152.1 coordinate 1,870, forward strand.
GCCGCCACGCAGTGGGAGATTCGAAGTCGGAGATCCTTCTGAGGTTGATAGTCCTCCGTTATCTGAGGTGAAGCAAATGACGACCTCGTCTTCGAGACCAAGATCATTGACTTTTCTCATGACTTTGCCGACCGCTTGATCCATGGCTTCAACCATCGCGGCATAAACGGCATGCTTTTGGAGAATCCTAACCTTACGGGGTCGCGTGCCAAAGATTTGTTCTTCGTCCCCAAATTCTTGACCGTTGATTTTCTCAGCCTTTTTTTTGTATTTTTTGACAAGATCAGGGCGCCCGATGAGTGGGGTGTGCACCGAGTAAAAGGAGAGCATGGCAAAGAAAGGCTTCTCCTTGTTGGCCTCCATAAACTTGCAGGTGTCGCTGGCAAGGCGGTCAGGAAGGTGCTCTCGGTCGGGACGGTCGCTCAGACGGGGATTACCATAAGGAGAAAAGTATTTCTTTCCACCATATGGGCCACCTGCTTTGAAGCCTCCCGCATTGAAATCATACCCGTGCTTGGTCGGCCAGAATTCTTCGGTCGGACCAAGGTGCCATTTCCCGGCGAAGAAGGTGGAGTAACCTCTTGTCTTGAGCGCTTCGGCAAGAGTTGTTTCATCGTGGTCGAGGCGATCTTGAAG
>JAKMEV010000192.1:0-9935 GCA_022425785.1 Akkermansiaceae bacterium
CGTCAACGTCACCTCGCCATAATCCTCGCTTGAGTTGGGCGAATTTCTCTCAAAAGCCGTTGTATCCGAGGCCGCCAGGGAAACCTCGATAGTTTCCCCAAGGGAACCCAACAAAGAAGCTGCCTCCGTGCTATCCTGTTGCCCGGGAATCGTGGTGGCATCGAAAAATAAATAAGGAAGATTCTTCGCCAGGGCCAACTCCTCCCAGTCCATCAGACCATCGCCATCCTGATCTCCATCCATGATGCCTATCCGGAAAAAATGCTGGTCTTCGTCCGGAGTGAATCCGTCGGTATTCGCAGCCAAATATCCATTCCCAGAAATATTTCCGCCAGTGAATTCCCACTCATCTAATACGAGATTCGGTCGCAAGACGTAGGCCATTCTTACGGCATCAAGTTTCAAAACTTCGATCCCGTTGCTGGCATCTTGAAAGGTCATTCCCCTAACACTCCCAATCAGGTTTCCATTCAAATCGCTGACATAGACATCATAGGTATCTTCCGCCACGACGTAACTGGCCAAGCCCGCCCGGTAGGGAAAACCATCGGGCTGCAGCGACGCCACAATTTCAATTCGGTAAGTATCACCATAGGTCACATTGATCTGGTTATCTCCGCTCAATCCCCCTACTCGAACCACCGCAAAATGCACTGAGGGATCAAAGGGCACACCTTCTTCGTAATTGGGACCAAGCTCCTCAATGTCAATGCGCGGGCCATCTTGAGATGACGTATCGGCATTCCGAAAATACAGAACGACATCATCGTGACTGAAAGTCATCTGAAAGAGAAACGACGCGTAGAAATTGTCGGTCGCAGCAGTCGGGAAAGTGATCAAATCATCGCCACCTGCCGGGTCGGATTCGACTTGTTCTGCGTTACCAGTCATCCCGGCAACGCCACTCACCAGAGAGGTCCCGGAATTCCATAGCAAGCCGGTTTGCGAAGCGGAATCATAGTCATGACTCTTCATCGGCAAAAGAGGCGTCTCCTGTGGAAGAAATTCTACCGGCACGATTGCGCTGGCCGGTATTAACTCGGGCTCGATAATCCCCGGACCAGTATAGCCAATCTGGCAATGTGCTCTCGACACCGGCGCCAGATAACGAACCTCCATCAAATACGATTCCCCCGCCGTCAGAGTCAAGGGATCGGATGCCTGTCCCGGATATTTTAACCACTCTCCCTCGCCCACATCCGTCTGCGACGAAAGCACCCGCGAAATCACTTCCAACCCTTCTTCTCCAGCCCCAGAACTCAGACTCAATTCAGCCGCTCCGGCTGAAGCAATATAAAATTGAAAATCCCCACTGCTCGGCGGGGAGATCAAGACTTGAAACCTTCCACCAAAACCCGAGGAAAAACTTTTAGGCACCTCAAATTGGTCTAATGTCGACACCCCGTCGGGATTTGTCGGAAAGGTCGCCAATCCCGTCAATCCACTCAGTTCGATTCCCGTCACATTGCCCCAAAGCTCGTGATTTATCTGGGCAGCCCGCTTCGAAGCATTTTGCGTATCCAGCTGAAGATGCATCATCTGCCCGGTTCCACTCAAAAGAGGACCTACCGGAGCGAAATTCTGCAAGTCACGCGATTCCGACAGTTGATACCACTTCCCCGCCTTAGTTGGGAATTCAAATATTTTAAAATCCCCCCCCGGCCCTGCCGTCATACCTCCTTGTTTGGGATAATCTGATGAATCGAAAGGATCCGTTGCCGCCCTTGCTTCCTCTCCATTGGTAAATCCATCGCCATCATCGTCCGCCGTCGCCAGCAGGGCCTGCGCCCCGAATTTCTGCTGCCAAATGTCAGAAAGACCATCATTATCTATATCAATCGCAAGCGCAGACGTCCCCAAAAACGCCCAAACAGATAATGATAAAGTCCTCATATGGTAGCTGGAATAAAAATTAACCGACCGGGGAGAATGCCTTGGTAGCCGGCAGACCTAACGGAGGCGGCTTCAATTTGGAAGCGCAACAACAGGTTGATTTAAGAATCATATCACTTTATGTCGCGTATTCTAGCGTTTTTCTTGGTCTGGAATTGAGAAGGTTTTGAACTTTCAATACCTCATCTTGAGTGAGCTCTGAGGAATCCGATTTCTTGGGGGAATATTACCGAATGAATCCATTTGTATTTTCGTTCAGTCCTTTCTCCAATGAGTGGCAGGGTGAGCAAAAAGGGAGTCGATTCCGAGGAGATCATTCAAGGTGTGGTGGTAGGTGGACTCTTTGCCATTATCGTAAGTTGCGGTCTTGATCACGCACTTACAGTCATTGAGCAATCCGTAAATGGCTGCCCCCACGCCATCGGCCTGTTTGCTCGGGGAGAGCACCATCGAACGCGTCACCAATCACCTTTCCTAACGGAGTAAATTCCACGCACACACGAGAGCCTTCACGCCTGCCATTTCGATCGATGGGTCAACCCCCACCCCCCAGAGAATACGCCCGTCGTCATGACGGAGCTGCACATACGCCGCCGCATCAGAGCTCGAACCTCCACGCACCGCGTGCGAGCGGTAATCAGTCAAAGTAAAGTCCTTAAGCCCGCCCACCTCGAGAGCCTGCACGTAGGCATTGATGGGGCCGTTGCCGATTCCTTCCAAGGTCCGTGACTTGCCACCTACTTCGACCTGAGCCTTGCAAGCAACCTCTCCGCGTCCGGCAGCATGGTGGTCCAACACGTAATCCACGAGATTCATCTCGGATGACACATTAGCGAACTCCTCCAGGAACACCTTCCCGACCTCTTCCGCCGAAAGCTCCTTCCCGCGTTCGTCCGCCAAATCATAAACGCGCTTTCCAACCTGGGGATGCATCGTCTTGGGCAAATCAAAGCCGTGCTCTTGATCGAGAATGTAGGCCACCCCGCCTTTCCCGGACTGCGAATTGATCCGGACGATCGCTTCGTAACTCCGACCAATATCATGGGGATCAATGGTCAGATAAGGCACGCCCCAATTCCCGGCCTCTTCCTTTTTCCGCCGATCGAGACCTTTCTTAATCGCATCCTGATGACTTCCCGAGAAAGCCGTGAATACCAGCTCCCCGGCATAAGGCTGACGATCCGGAACGGTCATGCGGGTGGTCCGCTCGTACACTTCGCGCATCCGTGAGAGATTCGAAAAATCCAAACCCGTCTCGATACCATGACTATTCATATTTAACGACACGATCACGATATCGAGATTCCCCGTCCGCTCGCCACAGCCGAACAAAGTTCCCTCCACCCGATCCGCACCAGCCATCAAGCCCAGCTCTGTCGCAGCAACGCCCGTCCCACGGTCGTTATGCGTATGCAGGGAAATAATCACCGAATCCCGCGCCGAGATATTGCGACACATCCACTCGATCTGATCGGCATGCACATTGGGAGTAGTCCACTCCACCGTTGCCGGAAGATTCAAAATCATCTTCTTCTCCGGCGTTGGTTCCCACACCGCCATCACGCCCTCGCAACACTCAAGTGCGAAGTCCAATTCCGTATCGGAAAAACTCTCGGGCGAATATTGCAGCACGATTTCAGTCTCGGGAATCGCCGGCACCAATTCCTTCACCACCTTCGCTCCTTCCACCGCAATCGCCTTGATGTCCTCACGGGAGGCATCGTGGAAGGTCACCCGACGCTGAAGCGTGCTGGTGGAATTATAGATGTGCACGATCACACGACGGGCACCCTTGATCGCCTCAAAGGTCCGCTCAATCAAATGGCGACGCGTCTGCACCAGCACCTGCACCGTGACGTCGTCGGGAATGCGACTCTCCTCGATCAGCCGCCGCATAAAGGCGAACTCGGTATCGCTCGCCGAAGGAAAGCCAATCTCGATCTCCTTGAAGCCCACCCCCACAAGCAGGTCAAACATCTCCAGTTTTTCTTCAACACTCATCGGAATGGGCAGCGCCTGGTTGCCATCCCGTAGATCAACGGAACACCAGATAGGAGCTGCGTCGATAGTACGGTCCGGCCACGTCCGGTCGGATAATTCGACGACCGGAAAGGGACGGTATTTGGATATGGAGTCAGTTTTCATCGTCTTGGAGACATGGGTTTCAACAAAGAAATGATCCTCATTCGAAGTCTTCTGATCCTTGGATCGATGGGGTTCCGCATCCAACGCGGTTCCGGTAAATTGGCCAAAGAACAAAAAGCGACATCAGACTTTAGAGTCCGAGTCGCAAACCTAGAAGGAGGGCCAATGCTTTCTTCACAGCCCGAAGAAACCGCATCGCGCCGCCTTTGTCAATTCACCTCCACCGATTTCCTTCCTTTGCTTCAACTCCACCGCCCTGACCCACAGGGGCCGAATAAAAAACCGACAGACAATGGGATTACAGACGCTGCTGCTCGGCGGCTGTTGACTTGGCAAAGATCGAATTAACTCTTTCGAACCAAGGGAAAGACGGCTTCCCGTCACTCCGTAGCTTGACCCTCATGATTTCACGCGCACTCAGCCTTATCCTCGTCTTCACCTTCCCGGTTCTCGCTCAGGGCTCCAAGGAAGACTATCAACGCGCCGACGACCTCGGAAAACGCTTCTCCGGAAAAGTTTTCCGCGACCGTGTTGACCCCAAGTGGGTCGAGGGCACCGGACAATTTTGGTACCGCGTCCGCAGCGGGCCCAAGTCGGAGAAATATGTCCTCATTGATCCCGCCACCGGCGCCCGCAAGGAAGCAGACAAGCTCGACCAACTCCTCCCCAAGAAAAATAAGCCCTCCACGAATGGCTCGACCGTCAAAGTCCTTCCCGCCCCCCGCACTCACAAATCCACCGGCGACTCCACCACCATCTCCTTTCTAAATAAAACCAAGCAGCCGGTGCAATTCCTCTGGCTCGGCAATCTCAACAGCCCGACGCCCTACGGAAAAGCGAAACCTGGAAAGCAAATCGACCAGCATACTTATGCCGGTCACGTTTGGATCGCCAGAGGACCAAACAACAAAACTCTCGGCGTCTTTGAAGCCACCGCCAAGCCGGGCCTCGCCGTGATCGATGGTTCCTGGAAACCGTCAAAAGAAAAAAAGGAGCAACCCAAACGCCGCAAAAAAAACGAGACCCCGCCCGACGAAAAATGGCGCGCCGGAATTTCAAATTACAATCTCACTCTCACCAATCTCGAGACAAAAAAAATCATCCCCCTCTCCAAATCCGGCACCAAAGACAATCCCTTCACCGGCCAAATCTATTGGTCCCCTGACCGCAGTAAGATCGTCGCCATCCAGCGTAAAACTGCAAACAAGCGGAAGGTTCATATCGTGGAATCGTCCCCGAAAGACCAAGCGCAACCCAAGCTCAAAACCATCACCTACGTCAAACCCGGCGACACCATCGACCACCCCCGTCCGCACCTCTTCGATCTTGGCACCAAAAAAGAAATCCCCCTCAACAACGAGCTCTTCAAGAATCCCTGGAGCCTCTCGGATTTCAACTGGGATTCCGACTCCTCGCAATTCACCTTCCTCTACAACCAACGCGGACATCAGGTCCTCCGCGTCGTCGCCATCAATGCGAAATCCGGCAAGGCCTCCTCGCTCATCGCCGAAACCCCGGAGACTTTCGTCTGCTACTCCCGAAAAAAATACTACCATCGGCTGGAGAAAACCAAGGAAATCATCTGGATGTCCGAACGCGATGGCTGGAATCACCTCTACCTCTTCGACAGTAAAACCGGCTCGCCCAAAAACCAAATCACCAAAGGCAAATGGGTCGTCCACAAAGTCGATCGCATCGATCACGAAAAGCGCCAGATCTGGTTTCAGCTCGGAGGGATTTATCCCAATCAGGATCCTTACCACGTCCACTTTGCCCGCATTAATTTCGACGGCACCAATCTGGTCAAACTAACCGCAGGCGACGGGACTCACAACATTGACTACTCGCCCGATGGAAAATTCCTCATCGACACCTACTCCCGCGTCGACCTCCCGCCCGTCACCGAACTGCGACGCACCGAAGACGGCTCGCTAATCACCGTCCTCGAAAAGGCTGATCATTCGCTACTCAAAAAGGCCGGTTGGAAAAGCCCCGAACGCTTCGTCGCCAAAGGCCGTGATGGCAAAACAGACATCTACGGCATCATCCGCCGCCCGAGCAATTTCGACCCCAAGAAAAAATATCCCGTCATCGAACAAATCTACGCCGGACCTCACGGCGCACACGTCCCCAAACGCTTCTCCTCACGCGGCCACGCTATCGCGGAACTTGGGTTCATCGTGGTGCAAATCGACGGCATGGGCACCTCGCTCCGCTCGAAAGCCTTCCACGACGTGTGCTGGCAAAACATCGGTGACGCCGGCTTCCCCGACCGCGTTCTTTGGATCAAAGCCGCAGGAAAAGACCGTCCCTGGATGGACCTCAGCCGGGTTGGGATTTACGGAGGCTCCGCCGGAGGACAGAACGCCATGCGCGCCCTCATTGCACACAACGATTTTTACAAAGTCGCCGTGGCCGACTGCGGTTGCCACGACAATGCCATGGACAAGATTTGGTGGAACGAACAATGGATGGGCTACCCACTCGGCGAACACTACGAAGCCTCCTCCAACACCGCCCAGGCCCACCGCATGGAAGGCAAGCTTCTCCTCATCGTCGGCGAACTCGATACCAACGTCGATCCCGCCTCCACGATGCAAGTCGTCAACGCCCTCGTCAAAGCCGACAAGGACTTCGACCTCCTTGTCATCCCCGGCGCCGGCCACGGAGCCGCCGGGACGAAATACGGCCGCCGCCGCCAAAAAGACTACTTCGTCAGACACCTCCTCGGCGTTGAACCGAGACACTAGAATCTCACTTCACCTGAAAGAGCCGCTCATACTTCGGCATCCCGGTGTCTTTCCAGTTCTTCTCGACCAAGGGAGTATCAAACCATTGCGGCTCGGTGTGAGTCTCACTCCATTTCTTCGCTTCCGCCACCATGGCCTTCACCCGCTCGGGATGCTTCGCACTAAGATCCTTCTTCTCAGAAATATCCCGATCAAGATTAAAGAGCTTCCAGGGCGTATTGGCGTATCGATAGATCTTCCATTCATCCTGCCGCGCGCTTACTTCGCTTAAACCATTGCGATACCGAAGAGCATAAATCAGACCGCCCGGCCGGGGACTCTTCCCAGCAAAGAAATCAGCCCAAATATTCTTCCCGTCCAACTTCTTTCCTTCAGGAGTCTTCGCACCCGCGAGATGTGAAAAGGTCGGATAGAAATCGAGCGCCGAGACCGGATACTCATAGCACTTGCCCGCAGGAACATTCTTCGGCCAATGGAAAAACATCGGCACCCGGAACCCGCCCTCCTTGGTGCTCCCTTTTCCCTGGCTCAGCGGGAAATTGTTCCCGCCCAAACTCAGCTTCCCGCCATTATCGCTCAGGAAAACAATCAGAGTATTCTCATACTCACCCGACTCCTTCAGGCTCTCTACTAATCTCCCCACTCCACGATCCACCGCATAAACCATCCCGGCATAAATCTTCCGCTTCTCATCCTTGATCTCGGGAAACTTGGCCATGTCTTCCGGTAACGCTTCGAGCGGTGAATGCGGCGCATTGTAGGCCAGATAGAGAAAGAAAGGATCATCCTTCGCCGAAGCTTCCTTCACAAATCGAACGGCCTCCCGGGAAAGGGCATCGGTAATATACTCCGTCTCTTTGACTTCTTTCCCATTATGCTCAAGCGGCAGAATGTAGTCATTGAAGGTCTTCTTCCCTGACTTCTTTTGCCGGGCATAGATCGCCTCAAACTTCTCTGGAAAATACATGTGCCCGCCACCCAAAAATCCATAGTAGTCATCGAAGCCCCGTTTATTGGGATGAAACTCCGGCTTGTATCCCAGATGCCACTTCCCCACCGCACCGGTATAATACCCCGCACTCTGAAGAACATTCCCCATGAGTGTTTCGCTCACCGGAATACCATCGAGAACCTCCCCGCCTGCATGCGAGATATTAAAAGGCGCCCCAAATGCATGCGGATATCTCCCACTCAACAAGCCCATCCGACTCGGACCACAAAAGGGATGTGTGACATACGCCGATGAAAAAATCGTCCCGCCCTTTGCCAAAGCATCGAGATGCGGCGTCGTAATATCTTTCGAACCATTAAACCCCACGTCGGCATAGCCAAGATCATCACAAAGAATCAGCACGATATTCGGACGCGGCGCTTCGGCTCCATTCAAAGAACTCAAGCCCCCTAACACGAGCCCCGCAAAAAGTGATTTCAAATTAAAAGTCATTTCGCTTCACCCAAGCACTGCCGGTCATCCAAAAAGCTAACACTCCATCAAATCCTCTGCGGCTTCGTGGATCTGCGTGAGACACTCTTCCCCCTATGCCTTCATCGCCCCTATCTCGCCCGTGCTATCTGCGAAGCGCTCTTTCTCAACTCCCATCATTTTGGCCTGGGTCAGCCAGAGATTCGCCAACGGCGTGCCTTCGGGCATATTAATGTGTTGCCCGCTCTTGGTCTCTTTCCCGCCACCGGCAACAATGATCGGGAGGTCATTATATTGGTGAGTCGAGCCATCGCCCAAGCCCGAGCCATAAGTGAAAAGCGTATTATCGAGCAAGGTCGATCCATCCGCTTCCTCAACACTCTTCATCCTTTCCAAAAGGTAAACGTATTGCTCCATGTGAAAGCGATCCACTTTGAGAAGATCATCAATCATCTTAGTTTGATTGTGTGACATCCCGTGGTGACTCCGCGGCTTGTCGAACAAACCTTCAAACTTATAAGGCGTGTCCCATCGCTCCGGCCCGACCATGAAGGTCGTCACATTGGTCAGCCCCGTCTGCAAAGCCACCACCATGAGATCGCCCATGAGGCGAATATACTCACCACGCGGCAAATACGCTTCGGGCGGCTCATCGAATTTCACTTTCGATAACTCACCCTTCATTTGTTCAAGACGATCCATCTGCACTTCAATGGCACGGATGGAATCAAAGTATTCCGCGAACTTTTGCCCGTCCTCATATCCCAGGTCTCGCTTCAAGGAACGTGCATCTTCCAACACGAGGTCGGTGACATCGCGATACTTGTCAACCTCCCGAGTTGAAAACAAACGGTGATACATTTTGCGAGGATCACGAATCGACGGCGCGAGATGTCCGGTCCCATACCAGGAAATATTGTCAAAGTAGATCGACTCCTTGTTGTCTTTGTGGCTGTTACAACTGAACTCAAGTGTCGAAAAGGGCGTCTTCGCCCCCACCACATCGGCGACCAAATGATCGAGCGTGCGATCCAGTGGCCAAGCGGTCCCTTTGATCGTGTAGGGCGGGGCGCTGCTCAAGTAGCAAGAGGCACATTGCGCATGGACATCTGTCCCTTGCTGAAAGGTCCGGTCCATCCCGGTGATGAGGTTGATCTCGGATTTGAACCGCTCCAGCGGCTGCATCGTCGGAGTGAGATGCTCCAATTTTTTAACGGAATAATTCGGATCCTGCTTTCCGAGAGATCTGCGCAACTGACCCAAATTCCCCTTCGGAATGACATCATCTGCTTCGCCCGGGAAAAATCCCCGCCGCACCACACCAATCGGGACATAGAAATGCGCCATCCGCTTCGCTACCCGGGAAGCCGCCGCAGGAGCCGCAATACTCTCCAACCATGGCAAGGCCAGAGCCGCGCCACCAATTCCGCGCAGAAAATCCCGCCGTTTATTCCCTCTCATAATCTATTTCATCTTGGGGTTCGTCTTACTCAAAAACGGCTCGCTCGTCACGACTTCTCTCAAAAGCGTTTGTATCCGGTAACCGTCCTTCGCGGTCACTTCCGAGATCTTATCGAGGGCCAACCCATCCGTCACCCCCAACTCGCGCCCCAAACTGAAGGCCAACAAATGTCCCGCCAGCCCCCGGGTAAAGCGATCTTTCTCAGCGAGAACGGCATCCTTAAATTCCACCACATTGGAAAAGGTATGCTTCCGGAAAAGAA
>JAKMEV010000155.1:0-5328 GCA_022425785.1 Akkermansiaceae bacterium
ATCATCCGCTTCATCTCCCTGAGATCCCTGCCTTTCGGCACGATCGTGATCGGCCCCATCTCCCCGGAAAAATCCATTAGCGGAATCCACGCCGTGACCATTTTCTCCGCTTCACATGTCATCCAGCGGCTTTTTTCCCGATGCCAGTGGTAGAAGACTTCACCCTCTTCCCTCTCTTCTTCAAAAAGAAGCTGATCATGCCAATAGCGCACCGATTCCAAATTCGCCACTTCTCGAATCAGCACACCCAAACGCCCGTCCCGAATCAGCTCTCCCATCTCCCGCCGAAAAAACGAGGCGTAGGGATGCTTGCGCGACTTCGCTTCGGTCTTCCTCGGTTTGGGCCACGAAAATTCCGGGATCTCATTAATTTCTCCCCGATAGAAAGCATCCTGCGCCTCCCTCACCCGCGAAATCTCCTCCGCCTCGAAAAAACCCCGCACCACCAAATATCCCTCCTGCTCAAAAAAAGCTCTCTTCCGCTCCCGCAACCGCATGCGCACGAGTTAGACCAGCCTCAAATAAAACGCAAGAAATGCCCCTTCCCCCAATCAACCGATCTACCAAAATTACAAATCGGATCACAACAGGCACTCATACCGAAATCGATAAAGGCTGTTTTTCGGGAAAGCTGTCTGACATATTTTGCGTAATCAACAAAGCGCCCCTCACCTTTCTCATGAACTCAGAAAAAGCAGCACTCATCATTGACCATGCCCGCCAATTCATCCGCGCCAATCTCAGCCGTCCCGGCCTCCGGGTCGACGAGATCGCAAACTACTGCGGCGTTTCCCGCCGGGTCCTCGAAAGACGCTTCCGCGAAATTCTCAAAAGATCTCCCCTCGAGGAGATCCTCGACCTCAAGATCCGCTGCGCCAAGGTCATGCTCAGCTCCACCTCCCTATCCGTCACCGCCATCTCCCAACACCTCGGCTTTGCCGATGTCAAAAGCCTCCGCCTCCACTTCCGCACCACCGAGGGCATGCCTCCCGGAAAATGGCGTCGCCACCAAAAGACCAACAGAGGAAAAATAATCGGTGTCAATCTGCGAAATCTGCAGATAAAAGCACCTCCCGCATGAAAACGCTTTTCCTCGCCACCCTCTTTCTCCCCATTGCCTTCGCCGCAGAACTCACCCTGAGCTCCCCTCTCAATCATCAAGTCTGCCAGCGAAACACTCCGCTCAAGATTTCCGGCAGCCTTCCCCAAGCCGCCAAAAATAAGCTCACCCTCGAAGCTCGCCTCGGCGAAAACCTCTGGACTAAGATCGGCTCTCTTAGCGCCGGAAAAACCAACTTCACGGCCCAACTCAACTCCGCCCATACAGGATGGCATCGCCTCGAAATTCGCGCCAAGTCCAACAATGACACTCTCTACACCGGCTCGGTCGCCAGACTGGGAATCGGCGAAGTCTTCCTAATCGCCGGTCAGTCAAACTCCGCCAATCACGGTGCGAAAAAACTCACCGTGCAGTCCGGCATGGTCACTTCCTTCGACGGCACAAAATGGCAAATCGCCAACGATCCCCAAGGTGGCGCCAGCGGAAGAGGCGGCAGCTTTATCCCTCCTTTCGGCGATGCCATGGCCAAGCGCTTCGACGTGCCCATCGGCATCGTTTCCATCGGCTCCGGAGGCACCAGTGTCCGCGAGTGGCTCCCCAAAGGCTCCCGCTTCCCCAATCCTCCGACGGTCCTCAACAAAGTCACGCGACTCGAAAACGGCGAATGGGAAAGCAAAGGTCTCCTCTTCGATAAACTCGCCAACCGACTCCGCATCCTCGGCCCCAATGGCTTCCGAACCGTCTTATGGCATCAGGGTGAATCCGACGCCAATCAACGCGATTCCACCCGCACCCTCCCCGGCGCTCTTTACCAAAAATACCTCACCCAACTCATTCAGGAGTCCCACCGCGTCGCCAAATGGAAGGCTCCCTGGTTCGTTGCCCAGGCAAGCTACCACACGCCCGACGACCCCGGCTCGCCCGATCTCCGGGCAGGACAAAAAGCACTCTGGACTTCCGGCACCGCCCTCGAAGGCCCTGATACTGATGCCCTCACCGGAGCCAACCGGGACAAGGACGGAAAAGGCGTGCACTTCAGCGCTCTCGGACAAAAAAAACACGGTCAGGCCTGGGCTCAAAAAGTCGCCCCGTGGCTGGAACAACAACTGGCCCCAATCGAGGTCTTCATCCTCGCCGGACAATCCAACATGGAAGGCCAGGGCGTCGTCTCCATGGATCACGCGAAGTATTACAACGGAGGAAAAGGCAACCTCGTTTGGTCGATACAGAATTCCGCCAGCAAAGAAAAGATGGCACACCTTCGCGACGGCGACGGCAATTGGGTCGAGCGCGACGACGTCGAGATCTCCTTCAAAGCCCGCGACAAAGGCCGCAAAGGCCAACTCACCGTCGGCTACACCGGCTATGGCAATCACTCCCACATCGGACCCGAACTTCAGATCGGCCACGTCCTTGGAGACCACTTCACCACTCCCGTCCTTCTCATCAAAACCGCCTGGGGCGGCAAGAGCCTCCACAAAGACTTCCGCCCACCCAGCGCCTCCGGCGACACCGGAGAGTATTACACCAAAATGATCACAGAAGTTCGCGACGCCCTCTACGTTCTCGGCAATCGCCCCTACCAGCTCAAAGGCCTCATCTGGATGCAGGGTTGGAACGACATGGTTTCCAAAGAGGCCACCGCGGAATATGCCGACAACCTTGTCCTCTTCGCCCAAGACCTCCGCGCCGAATTCAAAGCTCCCACTCTTCCCTTCATTGTCGGCGAATTAGGAAACGGCGGCCCCTCCAAAGAGGGCACCGGCATGTACACCTTCCGTCAGATCCAACGCTCCGGAACCGCCAGAATTCCCAACGCCCGCTTTGTAGCAACCACTCAATTTGCCCGCCCCAAGGAACTGTCTCCCAACCCAGGCCACGGCCACCATTGGTTCGGCAATGCCGAAAGCTACTTCCTCATTGGCGACGCCCTCGGCCGGGAGATGATCTCGATGCTTGGAGAGAAATAGCCGACACGTCCTGTCGCTCCACCGACTTGAATCACCCAGTAACTTATTCGCCAGAAGTCTAAAAGCGCCCGCGGTGATATCGCATTGCCAGCGTCACCACTTCCACCCAGATTCCCCACGTGTCGGAATTCGTCATCCACGAGAGAAAGGAAGCTCCCTGGGCTGCCGGGATCCGCGCCGCCCGGGCCAATCTCATCCCCGGATTGATTCTGCAGGCCATCATGCTCTCGCTCCTGCTGGGATACTACTTCTATCCGCCCACCACCGAGCTCCTCAACCAACTCGCCGACCTCAAATCGCGTTGGGGGTATGGCTACTCCATCGTCGCGTCCGTCATCGCCGGAGCGATCATCCCCGAGCTCATGCGGATCATCATTTTCCAGAAAGGAAAAGTCACGCGCGCCAACTTCGGCAACTTTCTCTTCGCCGCCTTCCACTGGTCCTGGTCCGGCGCCCTCGTCGACTTCCTCTATCGTCAACAAGCAGAATGGTTCGGCTCCGAGATCACCTTCAAGGTAGTTGCCATCAAAGTCCTCATCGACCAATTCGTCTTCAACCCCTGCTTCGCCGCCCCGGTCAACTCGTGGGCCTACGACTGGAAAAATGCCGGCTTCCCGCTTCGTGGAATCCACCTTTTCCTCACCGCCCGCTACTACCGCCAAACCGTCATTCCCACCCTCGTCGCAACCTGGGGAGTCTGGATCCCCGTCGTCACCATCCTCTACTGCCTTCCTCCTCTCCTACAAATTCCCCTCTTCGCCCTGGCCCTCGCACTCTGGGTCATCATCTTTACCTGGATGAGCGAACAGCGCGCTGTTCCAAAAGAGGAGGCGAATCCATCTTGATCTCTAAAGATGAATCGAGTGTGATCGGCTCCCTACCAAAAGGCTCTCCTTACTTCTCTCCATGAAAATCCTCGTCGCTCTTCTCCTCCCCCTCTCTGTCCTCGCCAAGCCCCTCGACCTCCCATCCAACTCCCGCATCGTCCTCATCGGCGGAGGCCTCGGAGCGCGCATGGCCAACTTCGACCATTTCGAAACCGAACTCCACTCCCGCTACCCAAAACACCAGCTCTTCATTCGTAACATGTGCGATGAAGGAAACACCCCCGGCTTCCGACCCCACTCCGCACGCAAAAGCCCCTGGGCCTTTCCCGGTGCCGAGAAATTCCGACCACTCTCCGACGCCAGAGACCGCTGGGGCTCGGGCAACGTCGGCAACGGATTCTACAAATCCCCCGACGAATGGCTCGCCACCCTCAAGCCCGATCTGATCATCGGGTTTTTCGGCTATTGCGAATCTTTCGGCGGCCCGCAAAATCTCGAATCCTTCAAAGCCGAACTCACCGGCCTGATCAAGCACACCGCGGCCACCACCTACAATGGTAAGAAGCCCTCGCGCTTCGTCCTCGTCTCGCCCACTGCTTTTCAAAACCTCTCGGCCCTCCACGGCACTCCCAATGGCATTGAGGAAAACATCAACCTCGCTCTCTACACCAACGCGATGAAGGAAGTCGCCAAAAAGCAAGAAGTCCCATTTATCGATGTCTTCACGCCCACCAAGCAATGGTTCGAGAAAGACGCCACGCCACTCACCCGGGACGGAGCCCTCCTCACCAGCTCCGGATACGCCAGGCTTGCTCCGCTCCTGGCCGAGAGTCTTTTCGGGAAAAACAAACCTCAACCCGACCTCGACACCATGGCGCTCCGCAAGGCCATCTCAGAAAAAAGCTGGCTGTGGCGAAACTACTACAAGATCCCGAACGGCGTGCACGTCTTTGGCCGGCGCCATCGTCCTTACGGTCCTAAAAACTATCCCGCCGAACTCACCAAGCTCGCCGAGATGATGCATATTCGTGACAAGGCGGTTTGGGCCGCCCCCTCCGCCGGGCTCATTGATATCGCAAAAGCCGACGCCCAAACCTCTCCGCTTCCCAATTTTGGAGAACCCAAAAAGACTTACCTTCCCGCCAAAGGCACCGCGAAGAAAATTAAAGTCCCCGAGGGCTACGGGATCGGACTCTTCGCTTCCGACGAACAATTTCCCGACCTCGCCAATCCAGTCCAACTTTCCTTCGACAACAAAGGCCGCCTCTGGGTCGCCACCATGCCCAGCTACCCGCACTACAAACCGGGCGACGCCAAGCCAAACGACAAACTTCTCATCTTCGAAGACACCGACAACGACGGCCGCGCTGACAAACAAACAATCTTCGCCGACGGACTCCACCTTCCCATGGGCTTTGAATTCGGAACCGATGGCGTCTATGTCTCACAAGGCTATTCCCTGGTCTACCTC
>JAKMEV010000258.1:0-4888 GCA_022425785.1 Akkermansiaceae bacterium
CTCGTATACCGCCGTGCGAAATGCAGCGCGATACACCTCGGAATCCCTATCATTGGGATCAAACCCACCCAACTCCATTCCCGCCCGCACCACCGGTTCGGTCACGGTGTCGCTATCCAAAAAACAGGCCCTCTTTTCTGTCGCCAGCGTCTTTCCGTAGGTGCTTTTACCAACACCCGCAGGACCACAGACGACGTAAAGCCGGGGCATTAATACTTTCCTTCCTTCTTCGGCTTCCCTTCCGTCAGGAATTTGGAAACCGTCTCACGTGCATGCTTGCGACCTGCTTCGGCATCATATCCGCCCGCTTCCACTTGCGCAGCGTAACCAAAATGCAGCGCATACAGTTTCTTTTCGTCCACTTTCGATTTCAATCCAAAGCGATCTTTGGTGCGATAAACCTCATTCCACATCTCGCGAACTTCGGCCCAGTAGGCTCCGGTCTTCTTTAAGGTTTCCTCAGCCGCCATCAAGGACGGAGCGGTAATTCTCTCGTAACGATTCACGCCCAGCTCCTGACCCACGTATTTCGACAGCTTGCCATCCTTCGCAATCAACTTCCGATTGTTTTGAAGATGCACCCAACCCGTCGGGTTCACCGTAATCTCATGAACGCACTCAAGCACGTTGTAGTCATCGCGAACCGAAAACTCCCTTCGAGGCAAAGGCCGCCAGGACGACTCGCTTGTCCAAACCGACATTCCGCCCTGATGGGACCATTTCCCAATCACTTCATAGCGCGGTGAATCATCCACCTGATAAACAGCCTGACTCCAGGCCCCCTTGACCGACTTGGGAGAGCGCTTCTTCCGCGCCCAAGTGTTTTCGCCTCGATAGGTGTGCAAGTCAGCGTCCTCGAAGGTCCAATCCTGACGCCAATGCTTCATCACCATCGGTCCGGATTCCTTCCCGTCCTTGTCTTTAAAATACATCACCAAAGTGTGCTGCAGGCTGATGAATTTCTCCTCCTGCTTGATCACTTGCACATGCTCCGTTCCCCATGAGAAATAAGGCTTGGGCGGCTGGTAGCCTTCAGCGAACCCCATCGTCTCGATAAAATCAAAACTAACCCGGTGACTCCCCGTCATCGCCAGAATGGCCTGACGGTCTCTTTCCAAATCCCCGAGATCGGCTGACTGCAGCTTCTTCCAGTGAGCCGAAGCGTTCCCATCAAGCGTCACATTGGTTCCCTTGGAGCTTCCGCCCCGCGGTTGCATCTTTTCCACCTCGGTGAATGGCCACGCAAAGACATGACCCTGCACTACTTTCTTTTCTTCTCCCTGGGTAAAGAGAACCAATCCGGCAAAAACGGCAAATCCACGCTTCATGCCTTTATCATTTCGTATTTTTCGCGGAATGCAAACGAGGAGATCACTTCAATACCTCATCGAGCCATGCCAGCACCTTTTTCTGATACGCTCCGTCGTTCATCGCCAAGCCATTGTTGCGCCTTCCTTTTTCGACTTTGAAGAAGGCCTTTGGCCCCTTGGCATTCTTAGATAAGATCTCTCCGCGCCCAATCGGCACCATATTGTCGTTCTCGCCATGCACGATCATGAGAGACACCGGGCTCAGCTCTTCCACAATATCCCGCGCCGAATGATCATCGCTCAACAGGGCAGCCCCTCAGTCGCCGCCCACACTACGGGCCATATTCTTAAAGGAAGCAAAACCAGCCAAACTAATGACCGCTCGCAAACCTATCACCGATTTCTGGCCCAACGCCACGATCGATTTAGGGGAAGATAAACCGAACTCCCCAAGAAATCCATAACGGGATCGTGAAAAGTCCCACAATCGAAGTCGCCAGCACCACCTGCACCGCCACACCCGGGCTTCCGCCATAGTGCCGCGCCACGAAGACCGGAGATACCGCCGCCGGCATCGTCGCCTGCACCAGAAGGACAAGCTTCAGTTCGTGAAGCAGCGGAAGATACTTCGCCGCACACATGATCACCAATGGCATCACTACCAATCGCACCACCAGTCCCCCGATGCCGATTTTGAACGAAAGACGCTCTTTCCCGATAAAATCATACATCGTCGCCCCGATCAGCATCAGCCCCATCGGGAAGGCGCAGGCCCCCAGCCATCCCATCGCCTGACGGGTCACCGACCCGACAATGGGGCCATTCTCCAGATCAAAAAAACGCCACCCTTCCGTCGACGACAAGCCAACCCCCAAAATAACCGCCACGATCGGGCCATTGATGAGCAACTTGGGATTCCCAAACACCGAACCGGTCAGAATCATCACTCCAACCATCCAGATCGCGATCTCCACTCCAAGACTATGCACGAACATCACCCCCAGAACCCGTTCATCACCTCCCAGGACCGGAGCCAAAGCCAATAGAATCGGAATAGCGGTGTAACCGTAATTCTGCACCCCCGCCGAAACACAAAAGGTCCGCCGACCCGTCCCCGGCTTCAGACCCAGAATCGTCCCCGTCAAATAAGACAACAACATCCCGATCAACACCAGGCCACAACCCAGCCCAACACCCCAAGCCAGGACCGAACTCTGACGCACCAAGTCATTCCCCAAGGTTTTATCCAAAATGAGACAAGGATAGAGACAGTGAATCACCATCTTCAGCAAGCCCTTCTCCATATCCTCCGTCAACACTTTGAACCCCCGCAAAGCCATCCCCACCCCTACCAAAAGATAGATGGGCAGCACCGCTTTAAGAACCACCGCGAATTCCACAGCCCTTCTCTGACTGCATTCCTGATAAACTGCAAGCCTCAGACTTCCGCTCACCCAATTAAGCTTCTTAGTCCAGCAACAATTATCAGCTCTCACTGAGGTCTCCAATACTGTGCCGACAAGCACGAGATAGTCGTCACCATATTTCTAACAAGGAATCTGGTGAAAACACACAGACCGTCTGGTTTACCCAACGACGGAAGAAAAAATAGGTCAGCAAACTCCTTACTCTTAAACTACCAAAAGGCCGCTGAACTCAATGAGTATCAGCGGCCTTTTGGCAACCCGTAGGGGGATCGAACCCCTATTGCCAGAATGAAAATCTGGAGTCCTAACCATTAGACGAACGGGTCAATGTCGCTTCGGACGCGCGGGAAGTATAATCGCAGCGCACTTGAGGCAAGAAGGTTTTTCCTTTTTTTTAGACCTCGCCGGGCTCTCCCATCCCTTCTAAACCTCCGACATGCCGCAAATCCCACGATTTGAAGAAATCGACTATCAGCAAACCCCTCTCGGTGACCTTATTCTAAGGAAACGCACCGTACTCTCGCTGGAGAACAAGGAAATCTACGAGATCATCCTCGGGAACTCCTTCCTGATGTCATCCCTGTTCACCGTGGTCGAACAGGAACTCTCCTATCTCGGGGTCGCCGCCGTAGAAAAAGCCTTCCCGGACGAGAAACTCGACATCGTAGTGGGCGGCCTCGGACTAGGCTACACCGCCCGGGCGGCCCTGGAGCACGATTCCGTGGGCTCCCTCCGCATCGTCGATTACCTCAAACCCGTCATCGAATGGCACGAAAAGGAACTCGTCCCCCTCGGCAAAGGCCTCAACGACGATCCGCGCTGCAGTTACGTCCTTGGTGACTTTTTTCAACTCTCACTCAACGAAGGCTACTCGTCGGAAATCGAACAATTCCACGCCGTTCTCCTCGATATCGACCATTCCCCCGCCCACCTCCTCACACAGGACAACGCCGAATTCTACTCCACCGGAGGACTTCGCAAATTCGCCGAGAAAATCAAACCCGGCGGCGTCTTCGGCCTCTGGTCCGACGACCCACCCGAGGAATCCTTTATGGCCTCGCTCAAAGAAGTCTTCAAAAGCTGCAGTTCCCACATCGTCTCCTTCCATAATCCCATCCAGGACGAAGACTTTGAGAGCACGGTTTACGTAGCCACGAAAGCCCGATAGCCTCCGGCATGGCAAAAATCGGCGACCTCGTCACCCTCCCCATTCTCACGGAAGCTCCCATCGGCGCCTTCCTTGATGGCGGCGATCTCGGCGAAATCCTCCTCCCGCGCAACGAACGCCTCACCGACTCCAGCGACAAGGCCACCGTCTTCATTCACAACGACTCCGAAGACCGCCCCATCGCCACCGAAAAAACGCCCAAGGTCCTGCCCGGACAGTTCGGCGCGCTCACCGTACTCGCTTCCAGCCGTCTTGGAGCTTTCCTCGACTGGGGACTCGCCAAAGACCTCCTCCTTCCCTTCAGCGAACAACGCAGCCTTCCAAAAGTCGGCCAACCCGTCGTGGTCCACGTCTACCTCGACACCAAAACCGACCGCCTCGTCGCCTCGCAACGTATCTCAAAATACTTCCCCACCGACTACCCGCCCTACTCCGCGGGAGATGAAGTAGACGTTCTCCTCTTTGGAAAAACCGAAATGGGCTACAAGGCCATCGTCGATGGTAAATACTCCGGTCTCCTTTTCGCCAACCAGGTTTTTCAGGAGCTCTTTTACGCCGACAAAATAAAAGCCTACGTATCCGAAGTCCGACGCGACGGAAAAATCGACCTCTCGCTCTACGCACCCGGCCTCGGAAAAATTGACGACCTTGAATCCCACCTCGAAAAAGAACTCGCGAGCCGTGGCGGCTTCTGGGCCCTCAGCGACCGCAGTCCCGCCGATCAAATCAACCGCGAACTCGGCGTCAGCAAAAAGATGTTCAAGAAGGCCCTCGGCTCCCTCTACAAACAACGAAAAATCATATTCGAAGATGACGGCATTCGCTGGGTGGACTCGAAATGAAAATGCGCTAAACTCCTCCCACCAGCACGATGAGCAAACTTGCCGAACTTCCATCTGTCGAAAAACTCGCCGCCGCCCTCGCCCCGGACGTCTCCCGGGCCCGCCCCCGCATTAATCTCTTCGTGCGTCGAGACATCGCCC
>JAKMEV010000265.1:0-5058 GCA_022425785.1 Akkermansiaceae bacterium
ATCTTTTACGGAGAAATTTCCAGACGCTCATGGAACCTCGGCGGAACTTCAAAATTCCTCTTCGTCAACGGCACCGCCCCCGCAAAGACCGCTCTGGTTTCATTTGTTGCCAACGGGGTTTCGCTCAATCTTCACGGAGCAGTCGGTCAAAACCAGCGCTTACAACTTGCTTCAGGAAACACAGGCAGCGCTGAAGTGGACGGCATCGGCACTACCTCATTCCCGGTTGAAATCACAAGTCTCGACCACATCCCGGGGGCAGACGGGAAATATAAACTCTCCATGAAAGTGACTCTGCCGAAAGACTCTCCCTTGGTCGGTGGCATGAAAGCCAAAGTAAAGCTTATCACCTACCGCAATGAAAAGGCCCTCACGGTCCCCAAAAGCGCCGTGAAAACCGAAGGGGGCAAATCCACCATTCGTCTGAAAATGGCTGACGGCAAAGACGAGGTCCGCGAGGTGAAATTAGGAAAAACCTCGGGAGACCACGTGGAGATTCTGGAAGGCATCGCCGCCGATCAAGTCATCCTTCTGCCAGCTTCAGAGTAGAATCAAATGCGCTTCCTGATCTTCTTCCTTTTCCTCTCTCCGCTTTTTTCGGAGCAAAAAAAACTGGCCCCACTCAAAGAGGTCGAACCAATTAAAGAAGGTGAATTAGAGGCGTCAATCAAGCGAGGGGTTGATTACCTCATCGTAAAGCAAAACAAACACGGCTCTTGGGGCGGGCCGACAAGAACTAAAGGTCTGAATATTTACGCTCCGGTCCCTGAAGCCCACCTCGCCTTTCGCAGTGGCGCATCGGCCCTGGCGTTGGCTGGTCTTCTCGACAGCAAAGACCAGCGACCTGAGACCAAAGCGGCCATCGCGATGGGCGAACAATGGTTTTTTGAAAAGCTCCCCAAGCTCCGCCACGTCGACCCCACCACAACCTACAATGTCTGGGGACACGCCTATGGCCTGAGAGCAATTTCTGCGCTCTACAACTATCACGAAAACGATGAAGCAAAGCGCTCCCGATTGAAACAGCTCGCGGAATTACAATTCCAGATGCTGAACAAAACTGAAGATGTTCGTGGCGGTTGGGGCTATTTGGATTTTGATGGTTTCACAAGTCACTTTTCCGGCATCCCCACCTCATTCACTACGGCCACTGTTCTCCTCGCGATGAAGGAAGCGGAAGAGACAATGGGAATCAGTCCTCCCGCCCACGAGGTAAAACGAGGACTCCGTTCCATCGAACAACAAAAAACCGCCGACTGGTCTTTTGTCTACTCGCTTGATCATCGCCTCCGCCCTCGCTCCGGCATCAACCGCCCGGCGGGTTCCCTGGGGCGCACCCAGGTCTGCTTCGCCGCCATGCGCAAGTTTGGTGATGAACGAGTCACCGATGAATTGATCCAGCACTGGCTTCAGCGACTCTGTCTCCGCGAGGGATGGTTTGACATTGGCCGAAAACGTCCAGTTCCCCATGAGACTCATTTTTCGATCTCGGGCTACTTTTACTATTACGGATTTTACTATGCCACGGAATGTCTCCTGATGCTCAATCCCAAAGACCGGCAGGAATTCATCCCCCATCTATCCCGGCACATTTTAAGCAAACAGGAAAAAGACGGTTCCTGGTGGGATTATCCACTCTACGATTACCATCAACCTTACGGAACGGGATACGCCTTGACGACTCTATCGAGGCTCCGCGATGCCAGATCGCATTGACGCCTTAATGCCTTAATTCCGAGGCTAATTCTCCCTCAACCTGTCGAATCAGGCTGGTCAAACTACGCTGACGAAAGTTTTTGTAAGTTAACATGAATATTTGGCTCACAAAGGGGATCATACAGACACCATTAAATTAAGAAACCCTACCATTTATGAAAAAGACACTACTGACCCTCAGCGCTATCGTTTCGACTGCGCTTCTCTCAAGCTGCCAAGGAACTCCTAGCCAGCAAGCTGCCGGAGGAGCTCTCCTCGGAGCAGGACTTGGAGCAGTCATCGGACACCAATCCGGACACGCCGCCGAAGGTGCTGCCATTGGAGCCGGAGCCGGTGGACTTGCCGGATATGCCAACGCTCCTCTGCAACAGCAACCGGTATACTACCGCTAAGCGCTCAGGGAATTTAATTTCCTTAAACGCAGGGCATCACGCCCTGCGTTTTTTGTATCTATCGAGTTTCATAATCAGCGATAAACACCAACAACTGACTAATCGCCGCTGCGGAAATCACCCTCCTACCTACGAAAATTGCGGCCTCTCATTCTTAACCCTGAATAATTCCAAGCGCGAATTTAGCCGAATTCGCGCTTTTTTATGCTCAAGTTTATTTGCCGAACGGCCACTTTTTCTGGAGGTATTGCAACCTCCGTGTAGGTTAACCTGCCATGAAAAGATACATCCTGTTAGTCTTTCTCCCCATTCTGTCACAATGTTCCACCGGACCGGCCAAATCTGCCGGGCCAGTTCCAATACTCCACAACCGGGCCCTTCAGAAATCCTGGGGCAAGCCGAAGAGCGAGCAAACATCCGATGGATTCCGGGTGACTTATACCAATCCGTCCTACTCGTCGAATCGCCTCACTATTTTAGCAAAAAAAAGCATGTGGGCTTCGCATCAATACCCTCCAAATGTGGAAGGGCAAAAGCTTGTGAATGGAAATTTTATTCCGACTTCCAAGCCGCAAGTCTTTCGCTCCGCCACCATCATGGGCAAAAGCATCAAATACTATCAGACTCATGAGGGCAGTGGCGCTGACGCTCCCCGCTTCCGGACCGTGGGTGTGCAGCTCACCAATCCAAGTGGCGCGGTTGGCAACTATCTTATCGACCACGAAGGAGAGGAAAAAGAGTTCTCTCTTCGCCTAGCCGAAATGAGCTGGTAACAGCAAGCTACCCTCCGTGCCAGTGGAGCTTCTTTCGCAGGGTTTCGTAAAATGAATGTCCGGGTAACCGGACGAGTCGCAAGGTCTGCGGGTGACAGGAAACTCTCACCACGCTGTCTTTCGCGATTCGCAAAATATCTCGTCCATCGACCGAGAATAAAATAGACTCCTTGCCTCCTCCACAGGGAGAAAGTTCGATGATGGAATTATCGCCTACCACCAGCGAACGGTTACTCATGCTGTGCGGACAAATCGGGGTGATCACAAACACTCCGGCATGTGGTCCCAAGAGTGGCCCACCAGCCGCCATAGAATAGGCTGTCGAACCGGTTGGTGTTGCCACGATCAAGCCGTCAGCCCGATAATGATTCAAAATCTCGCCATCGACCCGAGCTTCCAATGAAACCAAGCGCCCGGTCTCACCCCGCATCAAGACGACTTCATTGAGCGCCAAAAACTGCCGGGGATTGCCGCTTTCCTCGATCATTTCCACCTGTAGCATGCTCCGCTCGACAATATTTGGCTCACCAGAAGCCAAATGATCACTGAGCGAATCGATCTCCTCGTCGGTGCAAGCTGTCAAAAATCCCAACGTTCCGATATTCACGCCAGCGATCGGTAAATCCGTCGGACCAATCCGATGGAGCGTTTTTAGCAAGGTTCCATCACCCCCCAGAGAGATCACTAAATCACATTGATCTGAAAAATCGGCCAATCCCTCCTCATGCACCAACTTGGCAGTCTCCTCTTCGAGAACCACTTCAATCCCCCTTTTTAGCAGACTATCACGGACTCTCACCACAGCAACGGGCGCATCAGGCTTATATGGATGGGCAACAATGGCGACTCTCACACCAAAGATCTATCACCCTCGTAAAGGACTCGCAATCGTTCCTTGAATATCCTCTCCGCAAAGACATCGTTTCCCCATGCCACTCACGCCCGATGAATCGACCCGCTATTCACGACAGATCATGCTCGATGAAATTGGCGAAGAAGGTCAGGAGCGCATCAAAAACTCCTCAATTCTTTGCATCGGCACGGGCGGACTGGGCTCCCCTGCGATCCTCTACCTCGCGGCGTCCGGAGTCGGCACGATTGGCCTCATCGACCCCGATCAAGTCGATCTCTCCAATCTCCACCGCCAAATTCTTCACGAT
Source organism: Akkermansiaceae bacterium (assembly GCA_022425785.1). Lineage (GTDB taxonomy): Bacteria > Verrucomicrobiota > Verrucomicrobiia > Verrucomicrobiales > Akkermansiaceae > SW10. The sequence continues at coordinate 4,042 of JAKMEV010000265.1, forward strand.
ACTGATCGAACCGACAGCCCAAAACTCGCTAGCGCCCGCGATCGCCTCGCCAAGATCAACCCGCATGTCAAGATCATCGAACATCCCGGACGCTTCGACACCGGAAACTGTCTCGATCTGCTCTCCGGCTATGATCTTATCTTAGACGGCTCCGATAATTTCCCCACCCGCTTTTGCGCCAACGACGCTGCCTTTTTCCAAAAGAAACCTCTCATCCACGGGGCCATCTCCCAATTCGAAGGCCAGGTCACAGTTTTCGCCCCACACCTCGGTGGCCCCTGCTACCGCTGCCTGCTCCCCGAGCCACCGCCCGAAGGTGCCGTCCCGACATGAGCGGAGGCCGGAGTCTTGGGCGTGCTCCCAGGAATCATTGGCAGCCTGCAGGCCATGGAGGCGATCAAGCTCCTCGCTGGAATTGGCAAGCCGCCACTCGGACGCTTGGTTCACTACCGCGCGCTCGACACTTCATTTCGCGAAATTAAGATTAAGAAAGATCCCAACTGTCCGCTCTGCGGCGAAAATGCTACCATCAAAGAACCTGTCTCGTACGCCGAACCATCCTGCCCAATGTCACCTGTTCCCGAAATCTCAACGCTCGAACTTCGTAAAATACTCGCCGAGGGATTCGAAGGCATCCTCCTCGATGTCCGCGAGCAAGACGAATACTTCATGGCCCACATCGAGGGATCGCAACTTCTCCCGCTCAGCGGATGGCCCGAGGTCGCGGCCAGTCTCCCCAAGGACACGAAATACCTCGTCCACTGCGCCGTAGGAATGCGCAGCGCCCGCGCCGCCGAATGGATGCTCGTCAATGGATTTGACGACGTCACCAACGTCGCCGGAGGGATGAAACAGTGGCAAATGGAAGAAAACTCCGCCTAACGGAGGTGAGAATGCCCCTTATGTTGGCTCACCATGTCAACCTTATCACCGCCACGATCAGGAGTCACCGCATCCAGATACCAGCCCAAATCGACGTCATGATAGAAAGCTCGATATTACAGGGTGCGACAACGA
>JAKMEV010000282.1:0-10333 GCA_022425785.1 Akkermansiaceae bacterium
CTTCTGGTAGGTGAACAGAAGATGGGGTTTGAGAGTCGATGTTTGGAGTGGTCCTCATGGGGGTATCTGAATACAGAACAGCCTGTCCTCAAATTTGTGGGTTGATGCATACCAGTGCATCAAGAAAAAAAGGTGGCCAGGGAAAGCTCTTTCGCTTTCCCCTAGCCACCCAAGAAACGATAAGATTCCCCGAGGGCTTCCTGTTGCTCTATCGCCCCCTCCCGGGACATAAAACTGCAGGAATCTCGGTTATGAAACCTCATTTATGTTTCATCCATCTCAAGCAGGTTCAAAGATACAGTTTTGAGAGCTGTTTACAATCGGGTGCCCTCCCTAAAATGAATGGGGGAAACCCCTAGTCGGCAAAAGGCCCCCAGTCGGCAAGGGGATGAGAGTAGTCTTTTCATGGTAAGGGCTTTAGGGGGAGTTCCTCTGAAGCTTATCGGAAGTCCTCTGTAAAAGACTCGTGGGGGAAGATAAGGCAATTGCCTTTTGGCGCAATCCCATCACCAAAGAACTATTTTCTGCATTTTGTTAAGTTTACCAAAATTCTAAGAGATTTAAAATTCCGGACGTCACCCTTTATGTAATCTAGAAAGAAGTTATCATAAGGAAGAACTCCAGACGAAGGAGAGAAAGTCATCAAGGGCAATCGAAGCATAGTTGAGACTAATGCATTTTAAGTAATGGTGGGAAGGACCGCAGTCTAATCGGTTTTTTCTTCCAAGTGGCGCGCGTTGCCACCACCAGTAATCACTTCTACTTGGGGGCTTTGAGGGAGGCAAGGTAGGCGACGAGGTCGCGGATTTCGGATTTTTTGAGGATGCCGATCATGGGGGGCATGGTAGACATAGCTTGGGAAATTTCTTTGATCTCGCTACGGGGGTAGGTTTTGGATTCTCCGTTGACGAGGTCTTTGAGAGTGACTTGTTTGGCGTTTTCTTTGGTGAGGGTTCCCGCGACGATGTCGTCATTGTTGAGGGTGAGGGAAACGGTACCGTAGCCGGGAGCAATGTGGGCGCCGGGGTTGACGATGGAGTCGACGAGGTAGGTGCGGTTGTGGAGGCTGCCGACATTTTGTAGGTTTGGTCCGGCGACACCTCCTTTGCGACCTTTCTGTCCTTTATGGCACCGGGTACATTGGGCGGCTCCGTGGTTGTAGAAAACGGAACGGCCTCGGTTGATGTCTCCGCCGTCGGCCGTTACGGCGTATGCGGCGAGGGGATTAGATGAATCTAGTCCCGCCTCATAGGCAACGAGAGCTTTTTTGATTTCCGGCTCACTGCGTTGGGCGGCGGCATCGAGGATATCGAGGTGGATCGCGGCGGCTTGATTCCCAAGATCCTTGAGCTTGGTCAGGATGAGATCGGCGGCATTGGGGAGTTTTTCCAGAGAGGAGAAGGCGCGCTGCTTGTCGAAGATTTGACCGGTGGAAAAAATGGTTTTGGCATGTGTGACAGCGGCTACGGGATCGAGGGTTGCGAGAGTTTCGAAGCTTTTGGCGCGGATCTCGCGGTCGCGATCTTTTAGGGTTTTGTCGAGAAGGGGGCGCAGGCCGTCTTCTTTGTTCTTCAGAAGAGTTTCGAGAGCGGCGAGACGAATGGCCGTGGCGTTCTTCGAATTGGCGAAGTGGGTGAGCAAGGTCGCAGGTGTGACCTCGATGCCAAAGCCTTCGGTGGTGCGGATGACCTCGGCGAGAAGCGCTCCGGAGCAGGAGTCGAGGAGGAGGTTCAGGGTCTTGGTGAGATCGGGACGAAGCTTTGCGAGCGAGCGTTCATTGGTGAGAGGGCGGTGCTTGCCGGTGGTGGGATCGGCGGCGGGTGGGTTTTCCCAGCGTTGCAGAACGAAGAGGGCTTCCATGCGGATGGATTCCGGGTAGTTGGAGTTTGTTGCGATGCCCAGCGCATGGCGGGCATTTTCCTCATCGCCCATGCGGTAAATGGAATTGAGAATTCGGTTGTCGATCATGGTGCTGGACTTGCCGAGTAAGTTGGTGGCTCGAGCGACGGCGGAGCGGGCTCCTTCGATGTAGTCATCGTTGATGGCCTGGATCGCTTCGATGGCGATGCTGGGATCGGGGTCGGAGGCAAAGGCCGCGATCTGATCGCTCTTTAGGCGGCGCAAGGCGATGACGAGTCCGCGTCGCACGGCGGGTGAAGGATGGCTGGCGTGAGCCATGAGACCGTCGACCGACTTGCCGGCGCGGGCGATGGAAATTAGGCCTTGGATGGCACCGTGCCGGAGGTAAGTGTCGGCGTCACTGTTCTTTTTGAGCAAGGCGACGAGCGAGGGGATGTATTGAGGGTTCCCGGCCTTGCCGAGGGCGATGGCGGCGTGGAGTTGCGTGTTGGGATGTTTGTCTTTCAGGAGAAAGGCGGCGGTGCTTTGGAATTCTTTCGGGAAGGAATCTCCAAGGGCTTTTGCGGCCTGGCTGCGGATGCGCCATTCGGAGTCCATGGTCAGTTTGGAAAGAGCTTGGGCTGATTTGAGGTCCTTTGAGCTGCGGGCGAGTTGGCCGAGTCCCCAGAGTCCGTGAAGGCGGTGGACGAGTTTGTTTCCGGTGGCGGTGGCTTCGAGAAGGTGAGGCCGGTTGGAGGTGTCTTTCGCGAGGGCGAACTGGGCGCGCTGACGGACGCGCATGTCGGCGTGACCGAGGAGAGAGGCGAGCTTTTCGGGAGCGAGTTTTTCGATGTTATTGGCGAAGAGCGAGCGGACCTCGGCGACGATGGGTTTGGCAGTTTCCTTTTCGTTTTCGAATACAAAAATGGTGCCGAGGTCGTAGGTTCGCCAGCTGCCGGTGAAGTCGCTGACGTAGACTTTCCCATCGTATCCAAATTCCATGTCGGTGTTAAGGAATCCCTGGATGAAGGTTTCCTCGCGTTCGAGAGCGAAGGATGCGCCGGAGGGTTTCATCTCAAAGGCGATGACACCGCTTTTCGCTCCGCGGTAGTCGCAGATGAAGAAGTTGTTGGCCCACTTGGGATCTAGGCCGGTGCCGGGATTGTAAGTGAGGCCGGATGGCCCGGTGCTGAGATGAGCGGTGGGAGGAAGGTAGGCTGCGGGTCGATTTTTTCCTTTCACATCCCAGACGCTCTCTTCCATCCAGGGGATTTCGTGGCGATCGTTGACGTCGATGGCATGGCGGAAGTTGCGCAGGTTTTGATTACCGCGATGCCAGCCGGAGGTGGCCCCTTCGACGATGTGCACGATGCGGGCTTTGTCGCCCATGTCGGCGTTGTTATCGACGGAGAAGGCTTCTCCGTATTGGTCGAAAGCAATTTCCTTGGGGTTGCGGAGGCCGTAGTGGACGACTTCGAGACCGCTGCCGTCGGGCTCCATGCGGAAGATGGCTCCGGCGTATTGATCATAGAGATGACGTCCGTCGGCGGTCTTGAGATTGTAGCCGCGATCGCCGAGGGTGAAATAGATGCGGCCATCGGGACCGAAGGCGAAGCCATTCAAATCGTGACCGCTGAGGCTCACGCTGATGCCGTAGCCTTCTTGCAGGGAAGTGCGCTTGTCGGCTTGGAGGTCGCCGTTGGTATCTTCGAGCATCCAAACGTGGGGGATGCAGGCGTAGTAAACTTTGCCATTGGCAGCCATGATGCCGGCGGCGGTGCCGTCGAGGGGATCGTTGAATTCGTCGGCGAAGATTTTGGAAACGTCGGCTTTGCCATCGCCATTGGTGTCTTCGAGGACGCGGATCTTGTCGGAGTATTCGGTGTAGTAGGGGAGAGGTTTTACCTTTTCGTGTTTTTTGTACATCTCCAGGCGCTCGGCGGTGGAGGTGAGGGCAATTTCATCGCGCAGCCAATGTTGGTTGCGGCGGTTGTCTTCGATACCCCGGTCGAAGCGATGGGTCTCGGAGGCGTAGAGACGGTTTTGTTCGTCGAAGCAAATGGCGGTAGCATTGAGGATGTCCGGCTGCCTGGCAAAGACACCGGCTTTCATTTCGGCAGGATAGGTGATGGTGGAGAGAAGAGCTTTGTCGGGATTTTTGGCGGGGAATTTCTCAGGGTTGGCGGTGCCTTCGATCTTCGCGGGCTTCTTTTCTTTTTCGGGGACAGCTTCGATGACGGCAGGTGTGAGAATGGCGAGAAGGGCGCAGAGCGAGAAGGAAATGCGGGTATTGAGAATCATGAGATAGAGAGCAGAAGTGTTGATGAATGGAATTTATTCGACAGGCCCGATGGTGCCGCCTTCGATAAATTCAGCTTTGGTGAGAGTTTGACGTTGGTCAATTTTTCCTTGGGTGAGATTGCGGGCCCAGCTCTCGATCCGTCGGGTGACGGGACGGTGATCCCATCGGATGAATGAGACGGAGGGCCTGCACCAGGCAAAGGTCGGATCAGGTTCACAACAGATCAGAGAAATATTTGCCGGTGAAAGCACTCCGCGTTGCGCGAGGTGGGTCATGGTGGCGTGGAAAATGAAGGCTTCATCGATGATCATGGCGGTGGGCGGCGTAATTTGTAAAAGGTTATCGAGGAGGTGTTGCAAGCCTTCGGCACTCTCTTCCCATTCGGGCATATTATAAGGTCCGACCGAGAGACCGTGCCGGGACATCTCGTCGAAAATGGCACGCTCGGGGCCGCCGCCGCCGCCGCCCCGTCGGTCGTTGCGGGTGATCAGGACGATGCGTTTGTGTCCGAGTTCGATCAAGCGTTTGGTGGCATCCCGCGAGGCGGAAATGTGATCCGGTCCCACCCCGGCAATGGGGAGTTCCCGCCTTCTCCCGAAGAGAGCCATGACGGGCGTTTCCTGCTCGGCGAACCAGGAGAGAATTTCGCGTGAAGCGGCGCAGACGATCCAGGCGTCGGTGGTGGTTTGTCTGACTTCCTGAATCACCCGCTTGAGATCCATCTTGAGATCGAGGAGGCTCTTCGAGGTGTAAAAAGGTTGGTGCCCGGCTTTTTCCAGACGGTGGAGAAGATCGACCATGGTGTCTTCTTTTCTTGCAGCCGCTTCATAATCCAAAATGGCAATACGCATTGAGCAGGTCGATCCGCTCTTGGGTTGCGCGGTAATGCGACGTCTTCGCCCGGCGCCCTGTCCGATGAGGATTCCTTCATTTTCGAGGAGAGAGAGGGCGCATTCGATGGTCTTGGGGCTGACCGAGAGTTCCTCGGCGAGGGAATTTCTTCCGGGCATCACTCCCTTCCAGCGTCCATTCGCGATCTCAAGACGCAGATGGTCGGCTACTTGTGAGGTGATGGACGAGAAGTTGTGCGAACTCACAAACGAGAGCTGCCTAAAAGGATACTGGTTGTCGATGATAAATCCGACCCAGGGACTTGGTGATCAAGGAAAGGGCGGATACCGGATACCGTTTTGTGTCATCGTCGACGCTCGATTTTGGAGCTGGAGCCGAGATCAATAGTCTTTCTCAGGAGGACGAAGAGAATGACGCAGATACGGTGACTGATGGTAGTTTGCTCACGACCAATGAGGATGGATTGGGTAGGGTTCAGCTGACGCTGGCGGGGGATCCGGCTGACTTTGTGAGAGTGGAAGCTCCACAGGGCTATCGGTGCTGGATGAGCGGGTGCTGAAAATCTCCGAAACCCGTTAACGCCGGGGCGCCTTTTCGCGTGTGTTAGTAGTTAGAAGCGCAATTTGCTCCCCCCGGGCCTACTATGGACGTTCACATAGAAAAAATTTATGAATTCCAAAACAAGTTCCCGCTTGATAAGTCACATCGGACAGGATTTGAAAGGGCTACTTTTGGGAGTGAAAGGTAGTGGAAATGATCTCAAACCTGTCGTCTGGTTGACCGCTCGTGAATTACCGTTTCGCGAAGTGAAATAGAATCCAAATTCCCCCGTAAGTTCCAGAGAGTGAGAGTTTTTTTTGTCAGAGGGGTTTTCCTGCTTGGGCTGTCGTCGCTGGCGAAGGGAGAAGTGGACTTTGTGCACGAAGTGATGCCGGTGCTTCGGAAGCACTGCACGGAATGTCATACGGGCACCAAGAAGAAGGGCGGGCTGTCGATCAACACGCGCACGGAGCTTTTGGCGGGATCGGAATTTGGAGAGGTCGCGATTTCGGGGAAGGCGAAGGAGAGCTTGATGATCAAGTTGATTCACTCAAAAGATGATGACGAGTGGATGCCTCCTAAAGGGCCGAGGCTGGAGGCGAAGGAAATTGAGATCTTAGAGAGGTGGATCAATGAAGGCCTTCCCTGGGATGACGGGATTACTCTGGGTGAGTCGTCCTGGGAGCCGCCCTTGAGGCCGCGGAAGGTAAAATTGCCTTTGGCGCATCAGGGGCGGGATCATCCGATCGACCGGATTTTGGATGCCGGGATGGCGAAGCAGAAAGTGACTATTAGGGGCTTGGCTCCAGATGCGGTTTTCCTGCGTCGGGCTACTCTGGATATTGTGGGATTACTGCCGACCCCGGCGGAGTTGGAGTCATTCCTGAAGGATTCGGATCCGGATAAGAAGGCCAAGGCAATTGATCGCTTGCTGGCACGGGACATTGCCTATGCCGATCACTGGCTGACGATGTGGAATGACTTGTTGCGGAATGATTATACCGGGACGGGCTTTATCACCGGAGGGCGGAAGCAAATTACGGGGTGGCTTTATCAATCGCTGCGGGAGAACAAAGCGTATGATCAGTTTGTGAGAGAATTGATTTCGCCGACGGCAGCCTCGGAGGGATTCATTAATGGGATCAAATGGCGGGGCGATGTGAATTCGAGCCAGACGCGTGAGATTCAGTTTTCGCAGAATATCTCGCAGGTCTTTCTCGGTATCAATATGAAATGCGCGAGTTGTCATGACAGCTTCATTGATCGATGGAAATTGGAGGAAGCTTATAATTTGGCGGCCATCTTTTCGGATAAGGAATTGGAGCTGCATCGTTGCGATAAACCGACGGGGAAAATGGCGACCGCGAAGTGGATTTTCCCCGAATTGGGAAATGTTGATCCAAAGGCTCCGAAGAACGAGCGGCTGAAACAATTGGCCGGGCTCATGACGCATAAGGAGAATGGTAGATTCACGCGGACCTTGGTGAATCGATACTGGGAGCGATTGATGGGGCGGGGGATTGCTCATCCGGTTGACGCTCTTGATTCCAAGCCGTGGAACGAGGACTTGCTCGATTATCTGGCGGTGCGATTTGCCGAGGATGGATACGATTTGAAAAAGCTCGTGCGGTTTATCATGAACTCGAAGGCTTATCAGTCGCGGAGTGTGATATTGGAGAAGGAGCCTGGGGAGGATTATCAATATCGCGGTCCGATCGCGAAGCGGATGACGGCCGAGCAACTGCTCGATACGATCTGGCAGGTGAGCGGGGTTTCTGCGGGTAAAGCGGCGGGAAAGGTTGATCGGACGATTCCGGATGAGAAAGAATCGACGAAGACGACAATCAAGCCTCAGCCGATTTCGGCCAAGTGGATTTGGCACCAGGGGGAGACCGGAAAAAAATCGCAGCTTCGAAAGATCCTCAAACTCACCGAGGTTCCCGCATCAGCAAGGCTGATCGCGACTTGCGACAATGCCTTCGTGATGAAGGTGAATGGGGTAAAGATGGCGTCTTCGCGGGACTGGCAGAAGCCGGTGGTGGCGGATCTGACCAAGGCCTTGAGGAAGGGTGATAATTTGATCGAAGTGGACGCCGAGATGTTTGGTGGCTCGGCGGGTTTTATTAGCGAGATTATCATGACTCGGGGAGGAAAGCAGGTCGCGGTGATTTCTGATGGCTCGTGGCAGGCCCGGCCGCCGGGAGGACAATGGAAGTCGGCGGCGGAATTGCACGATCACTCGACGGGGCCCTGGGGGAAGATTCTAGATCCGAAGCAGATACTTGCGGTGAGTGGAGGCGGCAATATCCCGCCGGTGAGAGCGGCCTTGGTGAAGAATGATTTTCTCATGCGCTCGCTCGGACGGCCGCATCGGGATCAGGTGGTGACCTCGCGGCCTCGTGATTTGACGACTTTGCAGGCGATTGACCTAGCGAATGGAGATTTGATGGCGAATCATATGCAGAAGGGCGCGCAGGCATTCGCGAGAAAGGGTGAGGAGAGTGGCGAGATGGTCGATTGGGTTTTTCGCCATGCCTTTTCGCGTGCTCCTTTGGCGGGAGAACGTAAGGTTTTATCGAGTGTCATTGGCGATGGTCGTGATGCGCAATCGCTCGAAGACCTGCTCTGGCTCGTTTTCATGCAACCTGAATACCAAATCGTTCGTTAAGATGATGACTCCGGAAGAACAAAGAACGCGACGAGATTTCGTCAAAAAGTTGGGCGCTGCTTCGCTGGCCGCATTGGGTGGGAGCGGAGCGAGAGCCCTGGCGGATTCTGCCGAGGTGAAGCATCCCGAGGCGAAGGCCGATTCCTGTATTTTGATTTGGCTCGCCGGTGGAATGGCCGCGCCGGATACCTTTGATCCGAAACGCTACTTTCCCTATCAGAAGGGTCTGGAGGTTGATAAGATCCTGAGCACTTTCCCGGCTATCGATACTGCGGTGGACAACATCAAGATCACCAAGGGGATGGAGAAGATCGCCCAGGTGATGGACCGGGGCACTTTAATTCGGTCTGCAGTGCAACCCGACCTCGGGCACATTTTGCATTCCCGTCATCAGTATCATTGGCATACCGGATATGTTCCGCCGCTCACGGTGGCTGCTCCGCACATTGGGGCCTGGATGGGCAAGGTGTTGGGTCCAAAGAATCCTGTCATCCCGCCTTTCATTAACATCGGGCAACGACTCGAAGGAGTTGGCGAAAAAGAAGAACTCAAGGCGTTTACCACGGGTGGTTTTTTTGGCTCGGAATTTGGGCCGATGAATCTTCCTTATCCGAAAGATGCCGTGCGCTCAGTACAGCCGCCGAAAGGGATGGAGCCGGGTCGCTTTGCGAATCGCTACAAGCATTTCAAAAAGCTCATCGATCAAAATCCCAACCGGGAATACATGAGCGACTTTCAGCAGGAGTCGATGTTGCGTTCGATGGAGTCGGCGCATCGCTTGTTGCAATCGAAAGAGAAAGGCGCCTTTGACCTGACACTCGAACCCAAGGAATCGGTTGAGAAATATGACACCGGTCGTTTTGGACAGGGATGTCTTTTGGCGCGTCGTCTGGTTGAGAAGGGCGCGCGCTTTGTCGAAGTGACGACGGAATATATTCCTTTTGTCCACTTTGACACTCACGAGAACGGGCACTCTACGGTGGATCGTTTGAAGAAGGAAATCGATGCGCCGATTGCGCAGTTGATTCTCGATTTGGAAGAGCGGGGATTGCTGGACCGGACACTCGTGGTGATCGCGAGTGAGTTCAGCCGGGACATGATGATTGAAGGAAGGCCCGGGTCGAATGCCAAGGATCAATCCCGTGCCCGGACTGACAAGCTCACGGAGATGAAGCAATATGGCCTTCACCGGCACTTTACTGGTGGAACGAGTGTGGCGATGTTTGGCGGTGGAGTGAAAAAGGGCGGACTCTACGGGAAGACTGCGGATGAACGACCCTTGCTCGCAGTGGAGAACCCGGTTCCTGTGGAAGATCTGCACGCCACGATTTTCACGGCGATGGGAATTAGCCCCAAGACAGCTTTTGATGTCGAAAAGCGCCCCTTCTTTGCAACCAAGGACGGTCACGGAAAAGCGGTGATGGATGTCTTCGCGTAATTGGGCGAAGCGCATAATCCTGATCGTTTTTAAGCAGGGTTTGGGGACCGATTTTAGTTGCGGAATTCTGTTTGCCCTCGTTGATTGGCGGAGTTGAGAACGGGTTGCCGTTTTTGTCGTTTGCTATGGTTTTTCGATCTTTTCCAATCCGCCTCACTGGCATGAGAAAACGATGGGGCATTATTTTTACTGCTTTGTCGTTCGTGCCCGCGATGGCCACCGAGCCGGAGAAGTTTCTCGAGAACTATTGTCATTCTTGTCACGACGAGTGGGAGCAGAAGGGCGGTCTCCGGCTGGATCAATTGGACGCGCTTCCACTGGAGGTGCGGCTCGATGTTTTCAACAAGATTCAGGAGCAGCTTTATTTCGAGCAGATGCCCCCGAAGAAGAAAAAGAAGCAACCGGGTGTTTTGGAGCGAGAGGAAATGCTCGCTTGGGTGGCGGGTGAGTTGAAAAAGCGCAACGCGTCGACTTTGGAAGATAAGTTGCGCTATCCTAATTACGGAAACTATGTGAATCATGAGAAACTCTTCAGTGGTGAGATTAAAGAGAAGCCCTTTACGCCTTCCCGGAGATGGTTGGTGAGTCCCCAGATTTTTATTGAACGAGTCAATGCGGTTTTTGGGCTTGAGGCGAAAGGGCGTCAGCGGACTTTTTATGGGGTGACTGTTCCGATCATTCTTCCGGACCATGC
>JAKMEV010000297.1:0-3712 GCA_022425785.1 Akkermansiaceae bacterium
CCTACACCGATCGTCTTGATTACCTCGCACCGCTTGCTAATAACGTAGCCTACGCCTGCGCCGTGGAAAAACTCATGGACTGGGAACTCCCGCCTCGTGGACAAGCCCTACGCGTTCTTTGCTGCGAACTGGCCCGCATTTCCTCCCACATGCTGGGAGTGGGCGTTTGCGCCATGGACGTCGGCGCGATGACCGTCTTCCTCTACACCTTCGCCGAGCGCGAAAAAATCTACAATTTCTGTGAGAAAATCACCGGAGCCCGATTCACCACTTCCTACACCCGCATCGGCGGCCAAATCCGCGACCTTCCCGAAGGACTCGATCAGGACATTCTCAAATTCCTCGACGAATGCGAAGCGACGGTGGGCGAAATTTCCGGACTTCTCGACAAGAACAAGATCTACCTCGAGCGCATGTGCGATGTCGGAGTGATCAGCAAAGAAGCCGCCATCAGCTACGGGATGACCGGGCCAAATCTGCGCGCCTGTGGCGTCGACCGTGACCTTCGCCGGGACAGCCCCTATCTCGGATACGAGAAATACGAGTTCGATATCCCCATTGCGGAAAACGGTGATTGCTACGACCGCTATCTCGTCCGAATGGAAGAAATTCGTCAGTCGATCAAAATCATCCGTCAAGTGATCGATACCATGCCCGAAGGCGACATCAACGTCGTCAATTCCAAGTCGACTCTCCCCGAGAAAGAGCGCGTTATGATGAGTATGGAGGAGCTCATTCACCACTTCATCGTGGCCACCCAGGGCATCGAAGCCCCCGAGGGTGAAATTTACTTTGCCGCCGAGAACCCCAAGGGGGAACTTGGCTTCTACATCAACTCCAAGGGCGGCGGCGTGCCGTATCGTCTGAAGATCCGCGCCCCGTCGTTTGTCAATCTCGGCATCTGCGCCGACCTCCTCAAAGGCCACATGGTCTCCGATATCCCGGCCATCCTCGGCTCTCTCGACTTCGTCATGGGAGAGTGCGATCGTTAATTGTTTTTCAACCGATTCTCTTTTTCAAGGTGAGCTCCAATACTGAAGTCCCAGAAGTCCCCGCCGATCAAAACGCGGAGGATTCCACGCAGTCAGGCCCTCCAGCCGACGGCACCAACACTCCTCTTCCCCACCCCTCAGACCCGGCTGCGGTCGAAGATCTTCCACCTGCCTTGTCGGTTCTGGATGAAAACATCCATTCAGCAAAGACTCCGGGCGAAAAATTCTTCCCAAGCTTCGCCGTCACGGAAGGTCTCGAAGAAAAGGCGAACGAGCGCATCGCGCAGTATCCAGACGATCAAAAACGCTCCGCCGTCCTTCCCCTTCTTCACGAAGTTCAACATCGTTTCGGATACATCAGCCCCGAATCCATCGACTGGGTCGCGGGCAAGCTCGATATCGAACCAATCAAGGTCGTCGAGGTTGTCACGTTTTATCCAGGCTTTCGCCAAAAAGCTCCGGGCAAACTCCACATCCGCGTTTGCCGCACTCTTTCCTGCGCCATGGGAGGCTCCTATGAACTCATGGACAAACTCTGCGAGATCGCCCAAATCGATCGCGGCGCCTCCGACCCTCACAAGGATCCCATCGCGATTTCCCCGTGCGGAAATTACTCGGTGGAATTTGCCGAATGCCTTGCTTCCTGCGGCACCGCTCCGGTCTGCCTCGTCAACGATGACTTCCATGAGGGCGTCACTTGCGATAAGGCCGAGGAGCTCCTCAACAGCTATCAAAACGCCTAACTGCTAATTCCAATGAGTATTACCTACAAGCCAGGCAAAAAACCTCATCCCAACGAGCACCGGCTCATCTTCAAAAACGTCGATCGCCGTGGATGGAACCCTTCCATTAAGCGCTACCTCAAAGAAGACGGATACGAGGCGCTCAAGAAAGCTCTCGAGATGGATCCCAAGGAAGTCATCAACGAGGTCAAAACTTCCGGCCTTCGGGGTCGAGGAGGCGCGGGATTCACAACCGCCATCAAGTGGGGTTTCATTCCACCCAACAACACCAAACCGGTCTACCTCATCTGCAACTGCGACGAATCCGAGCCCGGCACATTTAAAGATCGCTACATCGTCCACCAAGACCCGCACCAGTTGATCGAAGGGATGGTCATCTCCGCACACGCCGTCGGAGCGCACACCGCTTACATTTATATTCGCGAAGAATTCCCCGAGGCAGCCATTACTCTCGAAAAAGCGATCCAAGAAGCCAAAGATAACAACTTCCTCGGCGAAAATATCCTCGGATCCGGGTTTGATCTCGAAATCTACATCCACCGTGGTGCTGCAGCCTACATTTGCGGTGAAGAAACCGGCCTCATCGAATCACTCGAAGGCAAACGCCCTTACCCAAGAATCAAGCCACCGTATTTCCCGGCCGCCATCGGACTCTACATGGCGCCGACCATCGTCAACAACGTCGAGTCCCTCTGCCACGTCGTGCACATCATGCGCATGGGCGGCGAGGAATACGTCAAGCTTGGCACACCACGCAACTCGGGCACCCGCATCCTCTGCGTATCCGGCGACGTCAAGGAACCCGGCTATTTTGAAGTCGAAGTCGGTAAGATCACCTTCCGCGAACTCCTCTTCGACATGTGTGGTGGACCGAAGGACGGACGCGAATTCAAAGCAGTCATTCCCGGTGGCTCCTCTTCCAAGATTCTTCGCTGCAATGAATCTTTCAAAATCGGACGCGGCGACGACGCCAAGGACATGGACTTTTGGGACATCCCACTTGATTTCGACACCCTCGCCGCGGCTGGCTCAATGGCTGGCTCCGGCGGCGTGATTGTGATGGACGACTCACGACGCATGTCCTGGGTTCTCAACAATATCACCCACTTCTATGCCCACGAATCCTGCGGACAATGCACGCCATGTCGCGAAGGCTCCACTTGGATGAAAAAGGTTTCCGATCGTATCGAGGGCGGCACCGCCACTCCGACAGACGTCGATACTCTCGAACAAATTGCCTACCAGATCGACGGCAAAACCGTTTGCGCCTTCGGAGAAGCCTCCGCCTGGCCGGTCGAAGCGATGATCGATAAATTCCGCGATGAACTCGTCGGAGAAACCTCTGAAGATAACGATTTCAAATCGAAGGAACGAATCGAGCAGGAGAAATTCCTCTCCAGTGTCTAAATGAAATTCTCCGGGATCCTCTCCATCATTGGTCTCGCCTTTCTTGGCGTCTCCTGTGGGGGCGGACCCAACGTTCAGGTCGTTGACACCTTGGGGAATCCTATCGAGGAAGCTACCATCGTTCCTATGACCCGCTCATACACCAAGCCGGCCAGTCAAACCGACGCCAGGGGAGAGGCTCAAGTCTATCAAGACTTCCCGAAGATCGAATGGCTTATCGTCACTAAGGGCGGCTACCAATCCGCCCACGTCAGCTTTGACCAACCAAAGCCTATGACGGTGACCTTGAGGCCCGCCGCTACGGAGTAAACTCCGCCGCCGTTCCCATTCGGTGAACTTCCTCGCAGATCGAATCGCAATAGCGTCCCGACTTTTCTTCGCACCCCTCGCACACAATGAACTGGGCATTGCATGGCTGCCAAAGACAGTTGCGATAGCGAATCGACGGTAGTCCACACGAAACACACGTGGAGACCAACTTCGCTCCCTCCGTCCGATTCACCGGCACGGTCAAGCGTTCGTCGAAGACATAGCACTCCCCCTCAAACCCCTCTCCCTTCGCTTCAGGAT
>JAKMEV010000317.1:0-6317 GCA_022425785.1 Akkermansiaceae bacterium
CATTGTAAGCCTCTGTGGTAACACCGATTCCTCCGACACCGATCGTGTAGCGCTCAGAGATGGATCACAAAAAAGGCCGCTCCGCAAAGCGACCCTCTCAATTAGATTTGCGATAGGTGCTACTTACCCCAGGCCTCCCAGACTTTCTGAATATCATCCTGGCCAGGCAGTTCACCATCAACGATCAGGAATCCATAATTCACGGTCAGAGACTCACCTTGCTTGACGTCCTTTTCAAAGAAGGCTCCGAAGCGTCCGTAGTCGCGGTAGGCCGAATAAACGGTCCCCTTCGGATTACTTTTGGAATTAAGATGAACCACGCCGTATTCCTTTCCAGCGAGAGTGTAATTCTCGGCAGCCCATGGCATATCCTTGGCACCCTTCACTTTTTCAACACCTTTCGGGAAGACATACTTGGTGAGCTTCTTATCTACTTCATTGGCGGGACGATACTGAATCCCGGCGTGCTCGGGGTCTCCCTTCAGCTGGATATCTCCGCGCATCGGTGTGAGCTTGGATTGCAAATCAATTAAGGCCCGTCCTCCATGCGCTCCCGCAGTCACGGTGAAGCTACGTTCTTCTTCAATGAAAGCCTTCCCGTCGGCATCCATCCAATGAGTTACCGAAGTGAACGAGGCAGCATTGCCCTTGGCCTCTTTCTTGGAAAATTTTTGATGCACAATGTCGCCGCCCTTCATGTGCCAGCGGTCGTATTTTTTGCCGTCAAAGCCGATCTTACTCCAGCCGATGAAAATCCCGCGGTGGTGCGTAAACTGTCCACCCGGCCCCTTCGTAATCGGCTCTTTACCTTCCTGATCGAAAACGTGCAAATACGGCTTGTAGGTGTTGTGATGTGTTGTCTTGTCGGTGGTGTCATGCTCATACATATAGCGAACAAGAACCCTCCCGTCCGAAATCACATCAAGGCACTTCCCTTTCTCATCTTTAAACTCCAGGGCCCCAAACACCGGCATCACGGCTAGGCCGCTCAATAAAAATCCATGCTTCATGATCATTCAATGACGCTGTATTTAACTCGATTATTTCAAGGAACGCCGGAATATGTTCCAAAATATCCCGTATCTACCTCCTCATTCATGAAAACGCTCTTATCCCTCCTCTTGCTTTTCTCGGCCAATGCCTTCGCCAAGCCCAACGTCATCGTCTTCCTCATCGACGACCTCGGCTGGGCCGACCTGAGCTGCCAGGGCTCTGAGTATTACGAAACCCCCAATCTCGATAAGCTCGCCGCTTCCGGAATTCGCTTCACCAATTCTTATTCCGCCAATCCCGTCTGCTCACCCACCCGGGCCGCCCTCCTTACAGGAAAAGCCCCCCAGCGCGTCGGCATCACCCAGTGGATCCCCCAGCCCTCGACTCTTCACCTTCCTGCGGAGGAAACCACCATCGCCGAAGCCTTCCAATCCGCCGGATACCAAACCGGATACATCGGCAAGTGGCACCTCGGCGAAAAAGACAACCAACTTCCTACCGCCAACGGCTTTTCGTGGATGAAGTCCGTCAATCGAGCCGGCCAACCAGCCTCCTACTTCTTTCCCTACACTCGAAAGTCAAAACGCGGAAACTACTGGGATGTCCCTGACCTCAAAGATGGCAAGGAAGGCGACTACCTCACCGACGCCCTCACCGATCACGCCTTGGATTTCATCAAGGAGAAAAAAGCAAAGCCCTTCTTCCTCTACTTCGGACACTACGCCGTGCACACCCCGATTCAGGCTCCCAAGGAACTCGTTAAAAAATACGAGGAGAAGAAAAAGAAACTCTACGGCAATAGCGGTGCCGAAAAAATCTTCCACCGTTACCAAACCACCTCCCGCTCCCGTCAGGACCACGCCACCTATGCCGCGATGATTGAGAACCTCGACACCAATATTGGACGTGTCATGTCGAAGCTCGACGAACTCAGACTCACCGAAAACACCGTCATCCTCTTCACCTCTGACAACGGAGGTCATTGCCATCTCAAAAAATCACCAGGCGTCACCTGCAACCTCCCTCTCAAGTCCGGCAAAGGATGGACTTTCGAAGGTGGCATCCGCATCCCCACCATCATTTCCTGGAAAGGCAAACTCAAACCCGGCATCTGCGACACCCCCATGATCTCTATGGACGTCATGCCTACTCTCCTCGATCTCACTAATCAAAAACTCCTCCCAAGACAACACCTCGATGGAACATCCCTCAAACCCGCTCTCCTCGGCAATGCCACTCCGGCTCTCAACGAGCGAACGCTCGCCTGGACCTACCCGCACAACCACGGCTCGGGCCACCGCCCGTCCCACGCCATCCGCAAAGGCAACTGGAAGCTCATCCACTTCGACACAACCGACACCAGCGAGCTCTACGATCTCAGCACCGACCTCGGAGAAAAGACCGACCTCGCAAGAAAGCATCCTAACAAAGTAAAGGCTCTCCAAGCCGAGCTCGCCGCTTGGATCAAAGAGACCACTCCCTAAACAACCCGGGGAAAAATCCCGCCTTCACCTCTATCACCAACAAGATGGCTGGTCACCAGAGTTCCCCTTTCACAAGCAGGAATTACCGCCAAGAGAACATGCAGGGTGATTCCTCGTGAGGCAAATAGACTCAAGGCTGCCGAGGTGCGCCCTGATCCGTAAAAGCGTGAAAAATAGCCATTTGTGCAGTCGCGCTTTTTTTTCCTCGTGCTAGTTTTTGCCCAACTTCATCGTAATCAACGAACTCCCATACATGACACAAGAAGAACTTTCCGCTGAAATCACTGCCCGCTCCGCCTTCGTCGCCCCGCTGCGACAGGAAATTTCCCGGGTTCTGATTGGCCAAAGCCACCTCGTCGACCGCATGTTGGTCTGCCTCCTCACCGGAAACCACCTTCTCGTGGAAGGCCTCCCCGGATTGGCCAAAACCCTCGCCGTAAATACCTTAGCACAGGCCATGACCGCGCGCTTCGGGCGGATTCAGTTCACGCCCGACCTCCTCCCCGCCGACGTCATCGGAACGCACATCTACAATCCCGGCACCCAGGAATTCACCGCCAAGGAAGGTCCGGTCTTCACCAACCTCCTCCTCGCCGACGAAATCAACCGCGCTCCGGCCAAAGTGCAATCCGCGCTTCTCGAGGCGATGCAGGAAAAGCAAGTCACTCTTGGCGGAGAAACCCGTCAACTCCCCTCGCCTTTCCTCGTCATGGCAACCCAAAACCCGCTTGACCAGGAAGGCACCTATCCGCTTCCCGAAGCTCAAATGGACCGCTTCATGATGAAGGTCATCGTCGATTACCCTGCCCGAGAAGAGGAAAAGGAAGTCCTCCGCCGCATGTCTTCCACCACCACAACACCTGAAGCCTCACCCGTGACCGACTTGAACGCGGTCATCGCGGCCCGCGACCTTATCAACGAAGTGAACGTCGATCCGAAAATCGAAGACTATATTCTCGATATCGTTTTTGCCACCCGTGCGGAGGGACGCAGCCAACTCTCCGAGCGTCAGTCCGGACTCGACCTTTCGGGCTTCGATCCACTCATCACGGCCGGAGCCTCTCCCCGAGCAAGTATCCAGCTCATCCGCGGAGTTCGCACCCTGGCCTTCCTCGACGGTCGCTCCTATGCTCTTCCCGAAGACGTCAAGGCCATCGCTCCCGACATTCTCCGCCACCGCCTGATTCCATCCTACGAAGCCCAAGCCGAAAACATGGACGCCGACGCCCTCATCACCCAACTCCTCGACACCCTCCGCACTCCCTAGTCCGCGATGTTGGCTTCCGAACTCATGGAAAAAGTGCGGCGGATTGAGATCCGCACCCGGCGAATCGTCCAAAATCGCACCGCCGGAGCCTGGCACGCTTCGTTCAAAGGACGCGGTATTGAATTCGCCGAGATCCGCGAATTTCAGGAAGGGGATGAGGTTCGCTCCATCGACTGGAATGTTTCCGCTCGTCTTGGCTCGCCGTACATCAAACTCTTCACCGAAGAGCGCGAGCAGAACGTCTTCTTTCTCGTCGACCGCTCGGCCTCCGGACAGTTTGGCTCCGGCGAAATGACCAAGGCCGAATACACTGCCGAGGTCGCCGCCGTCCTCGCCTTCTCGGCCACTCTTAACAAAGACCGCGTTGGCCTCCTCCTCTTTTCAGACCAAGAGGAACTCCACCTCGATCCCGCCCGCGGACACCGCCACGTCCTCCGCATCATCCGGGAACTCCTCGCCTTCGAGCCAAAGTCCCAAAAGACCGACCTCGCCGCCGGGATCGAGCACCTTCTTAAAACAACCTTAAAGCGATCCATTGTTTTTATCCTGAGCGACCTCATCACTCCCGAGTTCGACAAACCCCTCCGGGCCCTCTCTCGAAAACACGAAGTCATCCTCCTTCACGTCACCGACCCCATCGAACGAAGCCTCCCGAACATTCCCGCCCTCTCGATTTCCGATCTCGAAACCGGCGAAGTTACCCGCCTCCGCCGCAAGGATGCCCAATCCCTTGCGAGCCGCACTTCAGAGCACTCTTCCGCTCTCGCCAAGAAATGCCTTCGCGCCGGCGTCGACTACGTTCCACTCGACACTGCCGTCGATTATCTTCCTGCCATCGTGGGGCTCTTCGATAAGCGTATCTCCCGCCGATGAAATCGTTTCTCAAAATCCTGAAGTATCTCCTCTTCACGATCCTCATCGTGGGCTTGATCTTCGTGGTCATTTTCTTCCGCGTCTGGCAAAACAACGAACGCCCCGGACTGGTCAGCGCCACTTGGGATGAAGACGAGGTCCTCCTTGGGCACAGCCGCGACCTGAGCGACACCATCCGCGCACCCTGGCACCGCGATGTGATCACCGCTCGCCCGGTCGCCCACCCCGACTCACTCCCTCCGGTCAAAGACAAGTACCTCTTCGCCAAAGGCGGCCTCGATTTCTCCGGATATCGCCTCTGGCACTACCGCATCCCACTCGTCGCCACCGACACCACTTCGCTCGAAGGAAAAACCATCACTCTTCCCATCAAGCGCACCGGACGAATCGGCCCGAACTCCGTCACCGTCCCTCTGCCCGAACTGACCATCAACTTACCCGGAAGCATTCCTCCCGATCCCGAAAACCCCAAGAACTTCCTCAACGAAGAACCTCCACTGAGCGAAGAATTCAACGATTCGGTCATCCCCGAAGATCAAACTAACTACTGGCTCATCATCGCGGTAATTCTCATCCTCCTCGGCGCAGTATTCTTTCTCGTCAGGCGTCAAAAAACCATCAATGCCACCCCGCCCTGGGAACGTGCCCTCAGCAAACTCGACAGACTCGCCCTCGATGACACCGCTCCGGAAAAATTCTTCTCTCAGCTCACCGACATTCTCAAGCAATACACGGCCGAACGGTATCTCGTTCCTGCCCGCGCCAAAACTTCGTCCGAATTTATTCGCGACTTAAAGAGGCTCTCGGACATTCCCGAAGAACATCTCGACAAATTGCCGCCTCTGGCCCGCTTGGCAGATGGAGTAAAATTCGCCGGCCTGACTCCGGACGACGACGACGCACCCCGCTCGCAGAATCTCGTCCGTTCATTCGTTGTCGATACCACTCCAAAACCTGACACCGAAACCGAAGATGCCTGAATTCGCACACCCCTTCGTCCTCTGGCTCATCCTGCCTTTACTGCTGGGTGTTGCTTGGCGTTGGTTCGGCACTCCAGCCTCTATCGCCGTATCCTCGACCAAGCATTACACCAATGCTCCGGCCCCGAAGTACTTCGCTCCCTGGCATATTCTCCTCTTCTTGGAAACCCTCGCCACCATCGCTTTCATCGTCGCCTTGGCCCGCCCCCAACAAGGGGTTGAATTGATGCCCCAAACTCAGGAGGGAACTGACATTATGCTGGTCCTAGACTACTCGAACAGCATGGATGCCTATGACCCAGACCCCTCCCTCAGCGAGTCTACGGTCAGACGCCTCGTCGCTGAAGAAGCCATCAAAGACCGCCTTGATGTCGCTCGAGAGCAAATCCAGCGCTTCGTCAAACGCCGCTACGCCGACCGTATCGGACTCGTCATTTTTGGGGTCGATGCCTACCTTTCATGCCCGCCCACCCTCGATCACGATCATCTGATTGCCAAGGTCGACCAACTCACTGGCTCGCTCCTGTATCGTCACGAACGAGGGACCAACATCGCTGGTGGGATTGGTGCTGGGGTCAACGCTCTCGTGAACCACAGTGAAAGCCGTCGCACCATGATCCTCATCACCGATGGCGACCACACCGTGGATGACGAGGTGTTCACTCCCGAGGAGGCCGCGGAGGTTGCCCGTGACAAAGAGATCACGATTCACACCGTGGG
>JAKMEV010000337.1:0-2367 GCA_022425785.1 Akkermansiaceae bacterium
CAAATGGGGCATGCCCAATGAAGCCACCAGCACCGCAAAGGCTGCCGATTATCGCAACTCCTTCGAAGCATTCAAAAACGATCCTCTCTGCCTCGGTAGTTTCGCCTTCATGTGGGGCACGAAACAAGAAGCCTCCGCTACTTGGTTCGGGATGCTCTTATCGACCGGCGAGAAACTGGCTGCCGTCGATGAACTCTCCAAACTCTGGACCGGAAAATCTCCCGCCAACCTTTGCCCCGTCATCGAATCCATCGAGCTAGTTGGGCCCAACAAAGAATTTGATCCCGGTGCCACCATCACCATCAAGCTCAAAGCCTCCGACCCCGAAAGCGACCCACTTAAAGTCCAGTGGATCCTCACCGAAGACTGGAAGGAAGTCGCTGAAGGTGGCGACCACCGCGCAGCACCACCGCAATACCCGAAAGCCATTCTTCCCGAGTCAACCAACTCCACCGCCAAGATCAAACTCCCCGAAGGGGGCGGCACCTATCGCATCTACGCCTTCATCCGCGACGGCAAGGGCTCCGCAGCCACCGGCAATATCTCGATTAAGATCAAGGGAGATCGTAAACCCGTCCCCGCCGAAAAATTAGCAACACCCATCGTCATCGCCGGCTCCGCCAAGAATGGTCCCTGGGCTCCCAGTGGCTGGATGGGCGACACCGCCAAGCTCAAGCTCGACGAAGCCTACACCGACAATCCCAAGATCGGCAGCGAATGCGCCAAGGTCAACTTCAATGCCGATGCCGGATGGGCCGGCGTGGTCTGGCAGCACCCCGCAGGCGATTGGGGCGACGCCCCCGGCGGCTTCAACCTTACCGGAGCGAAAAAACTCTCACTCTGGGCCCGTGGAAAATCCGGCGGAGAAAAAGTCACTGTTGGGATCGGTCTCATCAACAAGGAAAAACCCTATCACGATACTGTGAGCCAAAAACTGGATCTCACTCTGACCAAGCAGTGGCAGAATTTCACGATCGATCTCTCCGGCAAAGACCTCACTCGAATCAAAACCGCTCTCTACTTCACCACCAACGCCAACGGAGCACCGGTCGAATTCCACCTCGACGACATCACCATCGAGTAAGTCCGCACTGGGTTCGGCATCCTTTACATTCCCCGAAGACAGGAGTAGACCGAAGCCATCGTGAGCAATTTCAAGTCACTTGGCATCCCCGCCGACCTCATCAAGAGTCTCGATGAAATGGGTATCCACAAGCCCACCCCGGTGCAGGCCCAATCCATTCCATACCTTCTGGAAAAGGGACACGACTTCGTAGGACAGGCTCAGACCGGCACCGGAAAAACCGCCGCCTTTGGACTCCCTCTCCTCACCAAAGTCTCCGGGAATAAGAAACACATTCAGGCCCTCATCCTCTCCCCAACCCGCGAGCTCGCAAAGCAAATCGGGAAGGCTCTTTTCAAATTCACCAAGTATGCCGACGAAAAAACCTTCGTGGAAGTAGTCGCCGGTGGAGACAAAATCGACCTTCAGGTATCCCGGCTGCAACGACCCACGCAAATTGTCGTTGCCACTCCCGGCCGCCTCTTCGATCTCCTCAAGCGCAAGGCTCTTTCTATCGATCACGTAGAGTATCTCATCCTCGATGAAGCGGACGAAATGCTCAGCATGGGCTTCAAACAACAAATCCGTAGCGCCATCGAACTCACCGCCAACCGCGAGGCGACTTGGCTGTTCTCCGCCACTTTTCCGCCGGTCCTCAAGGAGCTCGTCAAAGGCTGCATGGCTCCGGAACCGAAGACGGTGAAAATTGACTCCACCCGCGTGGTCAATCGCGATATCGACCACCGCTATGCGGTCTGCGTCAAAGAAGACAAAACCGACTTCATCAGCGGCTTCCTCGACCGCCAGGGCGAAAAGCGCGGCCTCATTTTTTGCCGCACCAAAGACGGCTGCAGCATCCTTGGCAAGCAACTCATGAAGCGCGGCTTTTCCGTCGATGTCCTCCAGGGCGATCTCACCCAACCGGAACGCGACAAGGTCATGCGCGCCTTCAAAAAAGAACGCACCCAATTTCTCATTGCCACCGACGTCGCCGCCCGCGGCATTGATGTCGAAGGCCTTTCCTTCGTGGTCCATCACCAGCTTCCCGAACAAGTGGAAATGTACACCCACCGCAGCGGCCGCACCGCACGCGCTGGCAAAAAGGGAATGTCTCTTGTCCTCATCGATCCCCGAGAGCAGAAACGCCTCGACGCTATCAGCCGTGAGTTGGGCGTTCATTTTGGACCGGCTTAATGGTCAAAATGATATTTATCTGATCTATTGGTTGGTTCAGGAGCGATTCACGACACTCTTAAAAGGAAACCAAGTCCTCTTCAGCAATGTCAAAGCCAGGAAGAAAACAC
>JAKMEV010000343.1:0-2774 GCA_022425785.1 Akkermansiaceae bacterium
ACGATGATGTTCTCGGTTCGACCTACACTCTCGCCGATCTCACCGAAGATCAGCTCTTGATCGCCGAGGACGCCTATTCCGAAATTCTCGAAGCAGTCGCTGATGTTGATGAGCACGTGGGGGAGCAGTTCCTCATGGAAGAGCCGATCACCGTCGCTGATCTCAAAGCCGGCCTTCGCCGTGCCACGATCGCCAACGACCTAGTGCCCATCGCGGGAGGTTCTGCTTTCAAAAATAAAGGCGTCCAGTTTCTCCTTGATGCCGTTGTTGATTACCTGCCAAGTCCGCTCGAGATTTCGGCAGCCACCGGAATGGACCCCAAGAACGAAGAAAAGTCCGTTGAGGTGAAAACCTCCGACTCCGAAAAGTTCTGCGCTCTCGCGTTTAAACTTTGGGGAGACAAATATTTCGGCAAACTCGTCTTCTTCCGTGTCTATTCTGGCACCGTCTCTAAGGGAGACATGATCTACAACCCACGCACTCAACAAAAAGAGCGCGTGGGTCGTTTGATTCAAGTCCAGGCCGATAAGCACGAAGAGATTGAAACCTGCTTTGCTGGTGACATCGCCGCTCTCGTTGGTCTCAAGAATGTCCAGACCGGAGACACTCTTTCGCATCAGCAGGCTGGCATTCTTCTCGAGCCGCCAAGTTTTCCCGAGCCCGTCATTTCCATGGCTGTTGAGCCCCGGACCAAGGCGGACTCGGACAAGATGGTCGTCGGACTTGATCGCCTTTCTGATGAGGATCCAACGTTCGTCGTTCATAAGGACGAGGACACTGGACAAACCATCATCGCCGGTATGGGTGAACTTCACCTCGAAGTCATCATTGATCGCCTCAAGCGTGAATTCGGAGTGCAAGCCAATGTTGGTAAGCCTCAGATTGCTTACCGCGAAACGATCACTTCCAAAGCGGCCGGCGAAGGAAAGTTCATTCGCGACGCTGCCACCGGCGGCAAGAGCATGTATGGCCACGTCATTCTCGAAGTGACTCCCAACGATTCAGGGAAGGGGATTACCACTGAGAACTCGGTAACTGCCGGGGCCATTCCTAAAGAGTATATTGACTCAGTAATGAGCGGCGTTTCCGAAGCCATGACCAACGGTCAAGTCGCCGGCTTCCCGGTTGTTGACGTTCACGTGAAGGTTCAGAACGGCTCCTTCCACGAAGTCGATTCCAATGACAACTCCTTCAAGATTGCGGCTATCTTCGCAATTAAAGACGCCTTCGAAAAGGCCTCGCCAATTCTTCTCGAGCCCATCATGGACGTCGAAATTGCGACACCTGACGAGTTCCAGGGAGACATTATGGGTGACCTAAACCGCCGTCGTGGCCAGATTCAAGAGATTGTCACCAAAGGCCCTGTCGCTAATGTCTCCGCCAACGTCCCACTTGCCGAAATGTTCGGCTATTCCACTGACGTTCGCACCCTTTCATCCGGTCGCGCCTCCTACACCATGGAGCCGAGCAGTTTTGAGGAAGTCCCTCGCAACATCGTTGAGAAACTCGTCGCCGAACGCGGAGGCGGTTACTAAGAAAAAATCATCCACCAAGATACCTTTCCATCATGAATCAGAAAATCCGTATCCGCCTCCGCGCATTCGACCACCGGGCCATCGATCGCTCCACCGTCGAGATTGTCGAGACCGCCAAGCGCACTGGAGCCAAAGTCGCCGGCCCTGTCCCTCTGCCCACTCGGATTGAGAAATTCTCAGTCAACAGCTCGGTTCACGTGAGCAAAAAAGCTGCCGACCAGTTCGAAGTTCGTACTCACAAGCGCCTTCTCGATATCGTCGATCCAACCGCCCGCACCGTGGACGAGCTCAAGAAGCTCAATCTTCCCGCCGGTGTAGATATTCAGATTCACATTTAATTTTTCACTTTAACTTCCAAACGGAACCAGACCCATGTCACTCGGAATCCTCGGTAAAAAAGTCGGTATGACTCGCGTTTTTGACGCAGAGGCAGGCTGCATGATCCCCGTCACTGTCGTCGACGTGAACGGAAACGAATTTCTCCAGGTTAAGACCTCAGAGAAGGACGGCTATTCCGCCATTCAGGTCGCCTATGACGACCAGAAGGAGAAGCGCCTCAACCTTCCTGAGCGCACTCACCAGGCCAAGAACGGCGCCACTGTCGCCAAGAAGCTCGTCAAAGAGTTTCGCTTCGACAGCGACGCAGACGTCCCCAACAAAGAAGACGGTCACCCTGGTGCTAACATCTTCGAATCCGGACAGTGGGTCGATGTCATCGGCACCACAAAAGGTAAGGGCTTTCAGGGTAACGTGAAGCGCCACGGCCACAATGGTCAACCCGACGGTCACGGTCATATGATGCACCGTAGAACTGGTGCCATTGGTGCTGGCTCGACTCCCGCTCGTGTTTGGAAAAACCAAAAGATGCCAGGACACGACGGTGTTCGTCAGCGCACCACACAGAATCTCAAAATCGTACAAGTCCGTCCTGAAGACGGAGTCATCCTCATCTCCGGCGCCATCCCCGGACCAACGACTGGCTATGTCACCGTTCGTCCTGCCTTCAAAAAGTCGGCCGCCAAGTAAACCATTTAGATTGATAGAAAGAACCTGATCCATGTCAGCATTCACAATCCAAGACGCTCAAAGCGCCAACATTCAACTGGTCTCGGACGAGTCCAAGGGAAGCCAGGCTGTGCACGACCTCGTCGTTGCCTACCAGGCCAACCGCCGCTCTGGAACCGCTCAAGCCAAGACCCGTGGAGAAGTCAACGGAACCGGCAAGAAGATGTATCGCCA
>JAKMEV010000366.1:0-2408 GCA_022425785.1 Akkermansiaceae bacterium
GCTTTGCAGGACTGCTCCCGAAGCTTGGCAAAAGTGGTATCAATACGGTTGGCCATGAACTTGGGAGAACTTGGCGATGGACGGCGGGGGAGACAAGCCTATCCTCACTCCTAACGAATTCCCATGCGCGCACGAATTATCAAAGATTTCCGCTTTGAGGCAGCTCACACTCTGCCGAGTCTGCCTGATGACCACAAATGTCGTCAAATGCACGGTCACAGCTTCAAGGTAGAGATTCATGTCGAAGGCGAGGTCAATGAATCCATCGGCTGGGTTTACGACCACAAGTGCATTTCAGAGGCCATGGCTCCGCTTCTAGAGAAAATGGATCATTCCTACCTCAATGATATCGAAGGCCTGGAGAGCCCCACAATTGAGATCATGGCGGCTTGGTTTTGGAGGAAGCTTGAAAAAGACCTCCCGGGCCTCTGTGAGATCGTGATCTTCGAGACACCGACAGCGAGATGCTCCTTTAAGGGCGAATTCTAGGGAAGTAGCCCAAATTTCCAGATTGGGTGTAAACAAAGTTCCCCGGGAGAATCAAAAGCCCGGCTTTCGACTAGTTCGTCTCCATCCGGAAAGAGGGATTGCCTTTTTCGGGAAGGTCGCGTATCCAGCGGGCGCGATGAATTATTCTCTCTTTGTTCTGGCAGTGATCGGCTTCGGATTGGCGTCTTGTGAGCGTCACGAATGGAAGTCTGAAAACGGCAAACCCGGCACCGAGGAACTCTTCAAACACGAGTCGAAAGAGGAGAAGGAGCACGCCAACAAAGAGGGCGAAAAGGAAGGCGAAAAAAAGCCGTATTCCGAGTAGAGGCTTTATAAGTTTGTTGTAACCTTGATTGGGACATGGGAATGCCGGTTGCTAGGCATTACCTCGAATCGGGTCAGGGCAACCTAAACTTGCCCTTGAAACCTCGGCCCAAGTAATCCTTATTCCCCGCAACTACTATGAACCTGACGAGAACAGCCTACGGAACTTGGAGCGGTGGACGCTATATGCACTTCGGCGAAATGCTGGAGGCCGATCGTTATCAGGAATGTATTCGCGTGGCCTACGATTCCGGAATCCGGACCTTTGTGACGGCTGATGTCTACGGAACCGGAAGAGCCGACAAGGCGCTGGGCGAGGTCCTTTCCGAATACCCGCGCGACAGCTACTGCCTCGTGGGAATGTTGGGACACGATTTTTATGAAGGAGAACGTCAGGGAAGTTCGGGATATCCGCGTTTTACCAGTCCGGCACTTCGAACTGCGGCTGGCTATCATGATTTCCTTCGTAAGGCTTGTGAGAATTCCCTTAAGGATTGCGGCACGGACCACTTCGACCTCCTCATGCTGCACAACCCCGACGAGACCGGATACACCAGCGACGATGTTTGGAAGGGGATGGATGGACTGAAGCAAGAAGGGCTCGCCGAGCGACTCGGAATCGCCCCTGGGCCCGCCAATGGTTTCACTCTCGATATGCTTCACGTCTTCGAGAATTTTGGAGAAGTGATCGACTGGGCCATGGTAATTCTTAATCCGCTTGAGCCTTGGCCGGGACAACACGTCTTGGCATCAGCAAAGAAGAACAATATCGATATCCTTACCCGCGTAGTGGACTACGGTGGAATTTTCCACGACGACATGAAGCCCGGACACGAATTCCGTCCCGGTGATCATCGCAGCTATCGTCCCGAAGGTTGGGTCGAACGTGGGTGCGAGCGAATCGAAAAGATGCGTCCGATTGCCGAGAGGCATGGCTTAAGCATGATGCAGTTCGCATCCGCTTGGAATCTCTCTCAAGAACCCGTGAAGTGCGTGGTTCCCACCGTGATACAAGAAGCCGGGGAAGGCGCGGTGCAAATCGAAGATAAGATTCGCGATTACGCTTCGCTTCCTGAAGACGCCCGTCTCACTGCTGAGGAAGTAGAAGAGGTTCGCGCCATCGGGGATAATACCGGATGCATGACGCTCAAAGGTGCCAGCAAACGCCATGACGGACCATGCGAGCGTCCCGACGAGTGGCCCATGCGTGAAGATCTCCTCCAACTGGCCAGCCAGTATGAGCTTACCCATGAGTGGTAGCGTGGCTGAGGTTTTTAATCTTGGCGTGGAGCCTGAGTTCTCCGCTGACTGCCCGATGGGACCAAAATTACGGCTGCCAGCCACATTAATTTTGAGCCGAAGAATGGTAAACTGTCGACGTATAATGCTTCATGTTCCGCATTCTCGCCTTTCTGTTTTCCGTCGGCATTGCTACCGCCAAGCAGCCCAACATCATCCTTATCGTCACCGATGACCAATCTCCGGTGGCCGGATGTTACGGGGATCCCGTCATCAAGACTCCAAATCTCGACGCCTTGGCCAAAGAAGGCGTTCGATTTACCCAGGCCTTCGCCACAACGGCATCCTGTTCGGCT
>JAKMEV010000383.1:0-3554 GCA_022425785.1 Akkermansiaceae bacterium
ATTCTCGGCAATGCCAGCGAGGACGGTAGTGCGTTTGGAACTCATATGAGAAGAGAAAAGCAGATAATGAGAACACTTCCAGCTACGAAATATCCGCTAAGGGCAATGGCGCTCATCCGTAAGATGGTCGCCCGTCGTATCACGTAGTTTCCATATCTGAGGCGACTCTCCCCGATACACGGGACCCTCATGAATGGGAATCCCTTCCGGAAATGCTCAAGGCATGGGGCGCAATCGTGATCTTCTCAGTAGCAAACTCGAGCGCACACTCTCATTACTGAGCCCAAAATCCCATAGGAAGGAATCAGGTCACATCGGAGCAATGCGACGACTTCCAACGTCAGTAGTTTTCATGACGTGATCATTGAAGCTTTCGAGGATGAGCTGGTTCTTGATCTCCTCATAAGCAGGATCATCCCACAGGTTATCGAACTCGTGAGGGTCATTCTCCAAGTCGAAAAGTTCACCGAGATTGTCTCGGTGATAAACGGAAAGCTTGTATCGCCGGGTCCGATACATCGTGGCGAAGGAAGCATTACCATTACAAAACTTCTTATCGAGCGCATCGAAGTACTCGGAACGAATGCTATCGCGATGATGACCTGCCTCGCTCTCTCCGGAGAGGATCGATCGCAAGGTATCACCTTGGAAATACTCCGGGCGCTCGACTCCGGCAAAGTCAAGAATCGTCGCACTCATATCGAGTAATTCAACGAGAGCCTCACTCTGGAGCCCGCTTTCAATGCTGCCGGGGCAATTGAAGATCAAGGGCACCCGAACGAGACCGTCGTAGAAGCGGCAGCCTTTATACAATAAACCGTGATCTCCCAAAGACTCACCATGATCACTCGTGAAGATGATCACGGTGTTCTCGCGCTGACCGGTTTCGTCTAGACGCTGAATGATACGCGCCAGCTGGTCGTCGATGAGAGCAATCATTGCGTAATAGAGCGCCTGAATCCTCTTGGCCCCGCGGTCCTCCGGCGACTGGGCTTCGGTTTGGAAATCAACCGGCCCAAGCTTCGCCTGCGCCTCGTAATCAGACTCCCGAAAGTGCGGTCCCGGCATGGAGCCAGCGGCGAACTTATCGGCGTATTTCTTCGGCGGAATGAACGGAGGGTGCGGATCGTAAGGGTTAATGTTGAGCATCCACGGCTTGTCGATCGATTCCGCTTCATCGAGAAATTCCAGCGCACGCTCGGTAGCCCAGGTCGTCTGGTGAAACTCCGCGCTGACATTATCCTCGCTCTCGCGCATCGCGGTGAGATCCCCGCCTTTTTCCTTCACCCAATCAGCATAGTCGTGACCTTCTTCCCAATCATCCCGGGGCGCGTGACTGAATTTCCAAAAGGAAAAGCCATCGTCGAGCCGCGGTTCCGTTCGCAAGCCGGAACTCTGCAGGTGAAATTTCCCAATCAGCCCACAGTGATATCCTGCCTCGGCGACCAGCTTGCTGACCAGCGGAGGATGCCCTTCGAATGTGTCATTGCCATTGCGCGTGTTGTGCGCCCGCGTCGGATAGAGCCCGGTCATGAAACTCGTACGACTTGGTGTGCAGATCGGGCTTTGACAATAGGCATGGGTGAAGGCCGTGCCGCCTTCCACAAGCGCGTCAATCGCCGGGGTCTTAACATGCGGGTTGCCTAGGGCCCCGATGGTGTCAAAGCGTTGCTGGTCGGTGCAGTACCAAAGAATGTTGAGTGGTCGTTTTTGAGTCATTCGGCTTCGGGAGAAATGGCACGACGCTGGCGTAGCAACCAGAATAAAAGAAGTCCGGCAACCACAAGGAAGCCCAGCGACATGGGACGAGTAAACAGGGGCGCCCAGCCTCCGCCGGAACTCATCAGAGCGGCGACCATCGAATCCTCACCGAGCGGCGTGAGAACGAACCCGATCACAAAAGGCGCCAACGGAATTCGCCAGCGCTCCAGAAGGCATCCGGCAATCCCGAAACCGATCATCACCCAGACATCGAAAAAGCGATTCGCCAGGGAATACGACCCCAGCACACAAAAGGCTGCCACGATAGGAATGAGGATATGATGTTTGATCCGTGCCAGCTTGGAAATCCAGCGGGCGCTCATGAGCATGAGGATCACCATGGCGGCATTTGCCCACAGGTAGGATGAAATGATGGTTCCGACGATTTTCGGTTCATTGGCAAAAAGCATCGGCCCGGGCTGCAAACCATGAATGACAAAAGCGCCCAGTAAAATGGCATCGATCACACTTCCCGGAATCCCGAGCGCAATCAGCGGGACCAGCGCTCCACCCACTGTGGCATTGTTGGCCGACTCGGATGCCACCACGCCTTCCTCGCAACCGGTTCCGAATTTCTCCGGAGTTTTAGAGGTGGCCCGTGAGGTCGAGTAAGCTATCAACGAGCCGATGTTAGCCCCGATCCCCGGGAGAATTCCTACGCCCGTTCCAATCGTCGAAGAGCGCAAGAGGTTGAGCCAATGAGTTTTCCACTCTCGTAATTTAATGACGATTCGTCCCTCTACCTTTCCTTGCTGCGAAGCACTCTGCGGCGGCGTGGCAATGACGCGGCTCAGGGCAAAGAGACCAATGAGGACGGGTAACAATTTGAAGCCATCATCCATCGCGCTGAAGCCAAAGGTCAGTCTCAGCTCCCCGCTCCCGGGAGCCGTCCCAGGCAAGGCGCAGAGAATCCCCAGCGCACACGAGAGCGCACCGCGAGTGAGCGACTTCCCGCTGACGCCAACAACCAAGACTAACGACATCAGAACCAGCGCGAAGAATTCCCACGGCCCGAGCACCGTCGACAATTCCGCGATCGGTTTCGCCACCAGCGCGAGCGCGATCCAAGAAAGAATCCCGCCAATGAATGACGCACCAATCCCCAACCCGAGCGCGCGGCCGGCTTTCCCGGATTGCGCCATCGGGTAACCATCGAGTGTTGTGATGATCGATGCCGGCGTTCCCGGCATGCGCAGAAGAGTCGCCGTGATCAAACCTCCACTCACCGAACCGACATACATTGCCACCAGAAAAGCCAGCGCGCTCTGCCCGTCCATCCCGAAAGTCAGCGGGAGCGAGAGCGAAATCAGCATCGCTCCGGTCAGTCCCGGAATGGCACCCACCGTAATCCCAAGCGCCGTTCCAAGCAGAACAAGGAAAACGAGGCTTGGTGATGAGAGGACTTCTAAAATCATCGGCTACGGGAGATCGATCACGAGGACCTTGGTGAAGATGAAAAAGCATGCGCAAGCCAGAACCATCCCGAGCACCGCCATGGTCGCGATTGATCGCTTGGAACGCGCCCCGCCCACGAAAGCGAGAGCTGGGATGAAGGCCATCGTCGCGAAGATGTAAGACACTCCGGCGACTTGCATCGAAATCACATAGAGCGTGAGAACGAGACAACTCAGAGCGCCGTGTCGCCAAACGACCGGCGCGTTAACCAAGCTGACTCTTCCTTTCAACCAACGAAATGCAATCACCCCGCCCAAGACCACGACAATGACCAGCATCGGCATAACCGGATCGGGCAATCCTTGGTAGGTCACGAGCGCGATGTCCTGAAATTCGCC
>JAKMEV010000390.1:0-12484 GCA_022425785.1 Akkermansiaceae bacterium
CGTCGATTGTTGTTTCCGATAATAATCGGGTTACTCTAACTGTCGATGGAACGATCCAGGGAGTAAACTATGCGGTTGATGGTTCTACCGATTTAGAGAATTGGCTGGAGGTTGACGATTTCTCGGGAGCCGCTGGTGGGTCTACCACCGAGGTGACCTTTCCTTTGAGTGGGCCCATTTCGCCGAAGACCTTCTTTTTGGTTAAGATATTGGATTGAGAATCGAATCTGCTCACGACAGCTGGAGCAGGTAAGATGATAATCTTTCGAGATTGCGTCGATTGAGTCCTTCTGTAGGTTTGCTAACGCATCAGAAGGAATTATGGAATTGTTACTTGAGCGTCCTGTTCTCGTTCTCAACCGTTTGTGGCAGCCGGTTCATACCTGCTCGGTCAAGCGGGCCCTGAAGCTGCTCTGTCTGGGACATGCCCAAGTGGTGCAGACGGAGGGGGAGGCGCGCTACCAGACTCATGACATTGGATCCTGGGTGGAGTATTCCGGTGATGAGGCTTCGACTCTGGCCGAGGAAGTGATTCGTTCGGTGAAGGTGGCCTTGCGTGTCCCGAAAATCATTGTTTTGGCGATTTATGACCGGATTCCGCGCAAGGAGGTAAAATTTACTCGGCAGAATATTTTCCTCCGCGATAAGCATACCTGCCAGTATTGCAAGAAGGTTTTTGAAGAGAGTAAGCTCAATCTGGATCACGTCATGCCGAGGGATCGGGGAGGGAAGACGGTGTGGGAAAACATCGTGACTTCCTGTGTCTCCTGCAACACGCGGAAGGCAAATCGTCTGCCGCGGGAGGCGGGGATGAGTTTGTTGAACGAGCCCGCCAGGCCGAGGTGGCGGCCTTTTTTCGGGATGAAGGAAACGTCGGCTGATGAAGTCTGGAATGAGTTTATTGCGCCTGATCGCAAGAAGGTGAAGATGGGAGTGTGAGGAAGCGAATCGTTCTTTTGTAATGAATCGACCGGATTCACTGGTCATCAGAGCGAAGTGGTGATATTTTACCAAAGTGAACTTTCCTAGTGAAGCTGGCATTTTGGTTCTGTGGATACAGGCCGCCGTGGGATTTGTGGGATTGCTGGTAATGGTGGAACGGATGATCTTCTTCCAGCATGCCCGCGGGAGGGTGGCGGATCTCCTTCTGGGGATCACCAATCACGTTCGCAAAAAAGCCTATGCGGAAGCTCTCCACGAGGCTTCGAGGGCGCGGGGCCCGGAGGCGAGAGTCGTTCACTCGGTATTAATGCGTCATAATCTGGATCGCACCAATTTGCGCGAGATTGCCCAGGAGGCGGGCCAGTTGGAGGTTCCCCGAATCGAGCGGAACATGCGGGTTTTGCTTGGAGTGGCCATGCTGGCCCCGATGTTGGGAATGTTCGGAACGGTTCTGGGATTGATCGATGTTTTTGTAAATGTCAGCGCGGCTGACCAAGCAGTGGCCCAGACGAAGCTGGCGGAAGGGCTTTTCCAAAGTCTCACTTCAACCGCGATGGGTTTATCGATCGCGATTCCGGCCTATTTGATTTATCTCTACCTGTATGGAAAAGGAAAGCGGCTCATTCACCGCTTGGAGAGAGCTGGAATCGAAGCGGTGAATATTATTTGTGACAGCCGGGAGCACGACCGTATCGTGTCGTTCCGGGAGGAGGTGGAATCCCCAAAGGTGGTCACTTCCAAGAAATCCAAGCACGAGAGCAAGGAGTCTTAGGGATGAAGTTGAAGATGTCACTTCCAGAGCGTCCGGGGTGGATCTTCGTGGTTCCGGGATTTGATTTTGTGGCGCTCTTGCTGGCTTTGGTCATGTTGACCGGAGTGGTGGCCAGGGAGGGGTTGGTTGAGGTGAAGCTTCCGGCCACCAGCTTTCGAACCGAGCGAATGATCGATGTGAATCCGGTCATCGTCACGGTGCAGAGTTCGGCTGACGGACCAACATACTATGTGGGCCGGCGTCAGATTAGCCATGAGGAGCTGGAGGAGGAGATTTCGACTGTGGCGGAGGAACGGGAAACGCGGGCGGTGGCAATTGAGGCCGATCAATGGGTGTCGGTGAAAGTCAATCAAGAGTTGCAGGAACTTGTGACTGGATTGGGTTTTCGCATTTATTTGGTGGTTCGCAACGAGGCTCAATTTTTGGAAGACGAGGAATGATTTGGCGCAAACGTCGGGTGATTCGTGATCGCAAAGCTGGAATGGTTTTCGATTGGCGTCGGGGGCATGGTTCGACCGGACGCTTGTTTTTTTCGGGGATTGTGAGCTGTTTGATTTTTGGGATTATCTTTGGCTATGTGCAGTTCCGGCATCCCGAGAAACCGGCTCTGAGGGAGCAGGTAGCGGATGTGACCTTCATTGACGTGAGCGAAAAATTCAATCGAGGCTTGGCTGACATCATTGATGAAGAGTCGCCCTTTGCCCATCGATGGGAGGTTGCCAGCTCGAAAAGTCTGGAGGAGGAAATCACCCGTCAGCTGAGCACGGTCTCGCCCCGACGTTATCAGCCTGCTCTGCGGGAGATTCCAGTTCCGAAGAAGCCTCTGACTTTGGTGAGTCTTCCCGGTCTCAGTCCGAAAAACTACCCGGCTCCCGAAGATGTTGAGCGTAAGCCGGTGGAGTTGCCAAAATCACGCTGGGCACTCTCGGTTCAGCCCGTTTCCGGAGCGGGGGATTGGAAGGGGGCGATTATCGATTGGGATGATTCGGATGAGAATCTGAGTGAGGGCGAGGTGTGGATTATTCTGCTCGGGCTGGATTGGCGCGGGAGGGTGTTGAATTGTTCGACTTTGTCCGGAGATGGCGATGAATTCACCCGCGAGGTTTTGGGTCTATTGCGAGCCGCGAGCTATCCGGAGTTGAAGCGTAATGATCCGGAACGGTGGATCACCATTGAGGTTCGTTTGGTTAATCTGGTAACCAAGGAATGATTTTTACCTACAGTCAGTTCCTGCTCGCAATTGTCATTCTGGCATTCTTCTGGATGATTTTGGATTGGTTTTTTGAGGTTTTGCGGGAGCGGGGAGAGGCCAGGCGGGTGCGGAAAGTTAGCCGAGAATGCCATCTTTGCGGGAAAATTTATCGGGAAAAGAAACAGGTGAAGCTTTCTCGCTGTCCCGAATGTGAGGGAGAAAATATTCGCGGAGGCAACCGTCGACTGGGGTGAAGGTTCGGAAGGTGGATAGATAACCTTGCTTTTACGTGTGGGGCGGTCTAACCACAGGAAACTTTTCGAAGAGTAATGGGAGCAATCGAAGATCGACGTGTCGTAGTGACTGGTGTGGGGGCGGTGAGTCCTCTGGGTAATGACGCAGCCTCAACCTGGGAGGGAATGAAGGCTGGTCGCAGCGGAGTCCGTCTCCTGGAAAACATGGATACCACGGATTATACCGTGAAGATCGGTGGTGAAGTTCAGGGCTTTGACCCCAAGCCGTTTTTTTCCAATCCCAAGGATGCCCGTCGCATGGATCGCTATGCGCATTTTGGTATCGCGGCCGCACAGATGGCCCTGACCGATTCCGGGCTTCTGGAATCCGACGTGGATCGTGATCGCATTGGTGTCATGCTCGGAAGTGGCATTGGTGGTTTGGGTGTATTGGAAGCCAATCACACTGCGCTTTTGACCAAGAGTCCGAGCCGGGTTTCTCCGTTTACAATCCCGATGATGATTTCCAACATCGCGAGTGGAGTATTCTCGATGGAGCATGGATTGGGCGGTCCGAACATGGCCATCGTGACGGCCTGTGCGACGGCCAATCACAGTATTGGTGAAGCATGGCGCATGATCAAATTTGGAGATGCCGATGCCTTTATCGCCGGCGGAGCGGAAGCCTCGATTCTCCCGATGGGCGTGGCGGGCTTCAGCAATATGAAAGCGCTCAGCACACGCAATGATGAGCCTGAGCGGGCCTCACGCCCCTTCGATACCGGGCGGGATGGTTTTGTCATGGGTGAAGGCGCCGGGTTGGTCGTGATCGAAGAACTCGAGCATGCCAAAAAGCGCGGTGCGAACATTCTCGCCGAGTTGACCGGATATGGCCTCAGTGCCGATGCCTATCATTTGACCTCGCCTCATCCCGAGGGGATTGGTGCAAGTCGCTGCATGGACATGGCGTTGAAGCATGCCGGTCTGAATGTGGAGGAGGTGCAATACGTGAATGCGCATGGCACTTCGACTCCAATGGGAGACGTTTGTGAAACGAAGGCGATTAAGAGAACTTTCGGAAATCACGCCAAGGAAGGCATGATTGTGAGCTCGACCAAATCGATGACTGGTCACTTGCTCGGGGCCGCTGGCGGAGTCGAGATCCTGGCTTGTCTCATGGCGATTCGCGACGGGGTGATTCCGCCGACGATCAACCTGGAAGATCAGGATCCTGATTGTGATCTCGACTACTGCGCCAACACCGCCCGCGAGGTGGAAGTGAAAGCGGCGCTGAGTAACTCCTTCGGATTTGGTGGACACAACGCCTCTTTGTTGGTGGAAAGATACTAGTGCAGCGGGAACGACAGATTGTTCAGAAGCTTCTGGATTTGGGATGCGGGGAATTTGTCGTCTGTGGTGGAGCTCGCAACGCAGGTTTGGTGGCGTTGTTGGAAGCCGCCGGAGGAATTCGGGTTTGGCGGCATTTTGAAGAGAGAGGCGCGGCTTTCTTTGCGCTGGGGCGGACCAAAGACAGCGGTCGGCCTTGTGCGGTGGTGACTACAAGCGGGACGGCGGTGGCGGAGTGTCTTCCGGCGGTGATTGAAGCTTTTTATAGTGCGAAGCCTCTTGTGATATTGTCAGCGGATCGACCGGGAAATTTTCGCGGATCGGGAGCTCCTCAGACCATCGAGCAGGAAAATCTCTTTGGGAACTATGCCGGGAAAGACTCTGCGAATTGGAATGGGAGAAGCCCGCTCCATGTGAATGTTTCTCTGGAAGAGGGCGAGGTGAAGGTGGATGAATGGGTGGCTGAAGTCGCGGAGTTTTCTCCGGTGCGCTTGTCTTTCGAAGTGCGCAAGTTACGTGATTTCCTGGATGGCGGAGTTTTCCGCGGGCTCGTTGCGATGGTCGGGGGCTTGGAAGAAGAGGAACGCGAGGAAACGTATTATTTTTTGAAGGAATTAGGCATTCCAGTGATCGCTGATGTTACGAGTGGATTGCGGGAGGCTTTGGCTGGCCAGGTGATCTCGGAAAAGATTTTGCGGGGGAATTTTCCCGGACGGATTTTGCGTTTGGGAGAAGTGCCGGTCGGTCGATTGTGGCGTGACCTGGAATATAGTCCGGGAACCGAGGTGCTATCGATTTGTCAAAATGGCTTGCCCGGGCTGGCGCGGGAATCGTTCGTGATTCGTGGCGAATTAAATCGGGTGCTCAAAGGGCTTGGGGAGGCGGAAGAGGTCGGTGATGTGCGCGACGATTTTTTGAAGGCGCGTCCAATTGCCGGGAAAGTTGATGAGCTGCTCGAAGCCTATCCTGACAGCGAGCCGGGTTTGGTTCGCCTGCTGTCGGTTTACGCCACGACGGGAGAGAGTCTCTTTTTGGGGAACAGCCTGCCGATCCGGGAGTGGAATGATTTTGCACAGCGGGACACTCCTTATGCCTTGGTTCGCGCAAATCGCGGGGCGAATGGGATCGATGGTCAGCTCTCGACCTGGCTGGGCGCGAGTGCGGACACACCGGATTCCTGGGGCGTATTTGGAGATTTGACGACACTCTACGATTTGGCAGCTCCGTCATTGCTCGGGCAAGTCGCGCAGGAAGGGCGGGTTCTCGTGGTGATCAATAATGGCGGAGGGCGGATCTTTGATCGTTTGCCGAGGCTTGAGAGCTTGTCCGGTGAACAGCGCAAGGCGGTGGTGCA
Source organism: Akkermansiaceae bacterium (assembly GCA_022425785.1). GTDB lineage: Bacteria > Verrucomicrobiota > Verrucomicrobiia > Verrucomicrobiales > Akkermansiaceae > SW10. Next base: position 5,841 of record JAKMEV010000390.1, read on the forward strand.
GCCACAGGAGGTTGATTTGAAATCTTGGGCTGGAATGTGGGGCATGGCATACGCCAAAGTGACCCGGCGGGAGGATTTCGATCAACTTGATGAGATTGAGTTGGAGAATCAGACCTTGATTCTGGAGATCGCGCCTTCGGGGAGTCAGACGGAGGCATTTTGGTCGGCTTATCACGAATGAGTCAATCGACTGGCTCCATGAGCCAGTGGTCGATACGTTTGGCATCGAAGACCAATTGCACCGCGATGAGGTGATGCCCGAGCGGATAGGTCCACCGCTCGGGATTGCCCAGGATTTGGTGGAGTATACGGGTTTGTTCTTTGGGGATGACTTTATCGAGTCGCCCGTGGATGGTGAGCAGTCGGTAGTTACGTAAGATGCTGCCGGTTTTACCGGGGTGTAGCTTCGTGAGTTCAGCGGCCCGACGATAAATAGTGTGAAATTCTTCGTCGGTGAGGATGTGCGTGACTTTTTCAGGTGGATCTTTTCGGACGTCTTTAACCCACTCGAGGGTATTGGGGAAAACTCCGGCGGCTCCGGATTCGTAGGTTGAGAGGAGATTGGTGCCGGCGCTCACGAGGACGATGGAATCCCAGTCCGGATTAAGTTTCACCTCTGCGGGGATTCCGAAACTTCCGGCGCTGGTGCCGATGAGGGCTTTCTTTCCGGCAAGCCAGGAAGGGCGGGTCTTCCGGAGGTAGGCCAAGGCGGCGCGGGTGGAGTGGGCTTGTTCGGCGTGGTGGAGGTCCATGTCGTTGGCAAGAAGACTGGCTCCGTTTTCGATCGTGCCTAATTTCGAGATCATGGTCGGGATACGTCCGCGGTAGAGGCTGTCGGGGGGAAGCCCCACCATGACGTTCCACCCGAGTTTTTGCATTTTATGGACGAACTGCTGCTCCACCTTCGAAAGGAGCATGATGGAGGTGTGGTAGACGAGCAGGCCCTTGGCGCTTTTTCTTTCGCTTGGAAAAAGTTGAAAAATGGTGGTGCGAAGGTCGAAGGCGCAGAACTCCCAATAGTTGCCATCTTCGTGTGTCAGTTTATTCGTATCTTTTAAATAGGGGCTGTTCCCGGCGAGGAGCGAGGTGGGGAGGAAACAAAATCTGAGCGGGTGAATGCCGGGGTATTCGGAATCATTTCGTTCGCTGATAACAGAAAAGATTTCGGTGCCGTCTTTGCGAATTCCGTAGGTGGCGATTTCACCATTCTTGACGCTTAGGTAGTGAGGTGCAAATTTCTCGGCATATGGAGGGGTGGTGTCGGCAAATGATTTTGATTTCCAACCTGGGAGGGTGATTTGGGGAGGCGGTGATTTCTCAGAGGGAGTAGCTGCAGGTTCAATTTTTACTGCGCAGGAATTAAGCAGGAAAAAGATGAAGAGGGCTGGAATTGCTCGCACGGACACACTCTAGCAGATTCTTGTTTCCTATCAGCAGCCATCGCGATATTTTTTCGGTGTGATCACTGACGAAATATGCCGATTGGCTACCGATTTTAAGGAGGCCAAATAAACGGGCGAAGCCGTGAAGACACGCCCGTTTTAGTGATTGGTTTTCGCTTAACGAATCCTTTCGAGGAGCCAGGAGAGGAGATCGCTGATGGGGACACGTTCCTGCTCCATTGAATCGCGATGACGGATGGTCACGGTGTCTTTCAATGAGGCATTTTCTTCGCCGAGGGTTTCGAAGTCGATGGCGACACAGAATGGCGTTCCCACTTCGTCTTGACGGCGGTAGCGGCGGCCGATGGCGGCGGCTTCGTCGTAGAAGACATTCATGAAGGGTTGGAGCAGGTGTTGCACCTCCTTGGCCTTGGCGACGAGTTCGGGCTTGTTCTTCAGAAGGGGCAGGACGGCGACCTTAATCGGAGCGACGCAAGGTCTGAAACGCATCACGGTGCGGATGTCGTTCTTGCCGCCTTCTTTGGTGAGGTCTTCTTCGTCGAAGGCTTCGCAGATCAGGGCGAGGACAGTGCGGTCGCAACCGGCGGACGGTTCCACCACGTGTGGGATGAACTTCTCTTTGGTCTCCTCGTCGAAGTACTCCAGCGGCTTGCCAGAGTGCTTCTGGTGCTTACCGAGATCATAGTCACCACGGTAAGCGACACCCTCGAGCTCTTGCTGACCGAAGGGGAAGTCGTATTCAATGTCGTAAGTCTTCTGCGAGTAATGCGCACGCTCGCCATCGGGGATATCGAGGACATAGAGCTTTTCCTTATTAAGGCCGATCTCTTCGTAGAAAGCGAGGCGGTTGGCTAGCCATGTGTCGGTTAGCTTGAGGCCGTCTTCGGGTTTGCAAAAGTATTCGATTTCCATCTGTTCGAATTCGCGAGAACGGAAGGTGAAATTGCGTGGGTTGATTTCATTGCGGAAGGCCTTGCCGATTTGGGCGACCCCGAAGGGAAGCTTCACACGGTTGGAATCAACAACATTCTTATATTGCACGAAGATCGATTGGGCGGTCTCGGGACGAAGATAAGCGGTTGCGTTGGGATCGTTTTCGTCGGCTGAGGCACCCATCTGTGTTTTGAACATGAGTTCAAAGTCGCGGGGTTCGGTGAGGAGTGATCCGTTGTCAGGGTTGTAGTTGGTGACGTCCGTCTCTTCCGATGTTGTTTCGCCGATAAGGGTCAGTTTCTTGGGCGAGATCTGATTGTCGTTGAGGAACTGGGCGTAGAAAGCCTTGGCGGTTTTGCGCGCTTTGTTTTCGTCCTGGTTTGGTTGGTTTAGGAGAACGGAGTAGGGGCGATCAACAGACCAGCCGGATTGTTCGTGGGACGCTCCGGTGAAGTGGTAGGCGGTGCCGGATTGCGGGTCGATCTGATCCGCGCGGAGTCGGGCCTTGGTGAGAAGGCAGTCGCACATGGGATCGGAAAATCCGCCGATGTGGCCGGAGGCGGTAAGGACGGCCTGGTGGGTGAGGATGGATCCATCGAGTCCGAGAATGTCGTCGCGTTCCTGAACGTTCTTTCGCCACCAGTAGTCCTTGAGGTTACGTTTGAGTTCCGTTCCGAGTGGGCCGTAGTCCCAGCAACCATTCAACCCGCCGTAGAGTTCGGCAGATTGAAAGATGAATCCACGTCTCTTGCACAGGGAGACAATTTTCTCCATGCGTACGGTATCGGTCTGGTCTTTGTTAGCCATGGTTCTGGGCGGAGTTTTTTCCGCGGGGCGCGAGGAAACAGGAAGATTCCTTGGGGGGAAAGGTTTTTTAGGTCTGGAAAGCGGGAAGTGAGGGTCAAAAAGTTGCGTTTTCGGGGAAATTGGGGAATAAGTCACCGAGACGGGGGCTCTTCCCGATAACAGTAATCGAAAATGAAAGGTATCATCATTGGAATTTGTGTCGTGGCGGCCTACGTGGCCCTACAGATGTGGATTCTCCCTGCGATGGGAGTTCCCACATGAATGAACAAGGGATCCTCAGGTGGAGGATGATCAAAGACCAAAACTTCACTCCCGGTCGGGGGTGATCAAAAGCCAGAGGAAAAACCTCCGATTCAGCCATAGCAGCTTGTTTTCATGTGCGCCTTGTCCTGGTGACGCCATGAATCCGGGGGGCTGGCGATTTTTTCAATCGGGACGGGCGCAAGACCCGTCCGGTTGCCGGGTTCCCGTCTTGTTGCGGCAGTATTTTAAGATGACTGCCACCCTGCTGGATTTCGCCCATGATCCTACTTCTATGGAGTGCTTGATTCCGTTGGATTTGAAGGAAGCGCCGGCCCGACTGCTCAAGAAATACATGGGGAAAGAGGGTTACGAGCGCTTCATCGCTTGGAATCGACCTTTTCAGGAATAAGATTTCGCGATTGCACTCTCGCAAGATACGTGGAGTGTTGGGGCGTCGGGGCCACCCAACAATGGCCACGGGACACAAATAAACTCATGAAATTGTTTAACTCGGGCAATCGGTCGATTGCCCAGACCATGAAGGGCTGCCTCAGCAGCATCGCGATTGCCGCCACGGCAGTCACTCTCTCCAGCTGTGGAGAAAAGGAGGAAAAAGCCGTCGACGGAGGCGGAGGAGATTCTGCAGGGAAGTCCCTCGTGATCACCGCAATTCCTGACGAGAAGGTTTCCGATCAGGAGGCGAAATTCAAAGCTCTGCAGGATTTCCTGACAAAGGAGCTGGAGATTGACGTCAGCTTCTCGATCTCGGCCGACTACACCGCTGCCGTTGAGCGCTTCAAGAATGGCGAAGTCCACCTTGTATGGTTCGGTGGTCTGACCGGCGTGCAGGCTCGTAAGGCTGTTCCTGGTGCCCGGGCAATTGCCCAGGGAGATGTTGATCCGCAGTATAAGAGTTACTTCATCGCTCATAAGTCCACGGGCTTGACGAAGGCAGATGCCTTCCCGGAAGCGATCAAAGACATGACCTTTACCTTTGGATCGAAGAGCTCGACTTCGGGTCGTCTCATGCCGACCTATTTCATCATGAAAGAAACCGGAAAATCTCCGGAAGACTACTTCTCGAAGCCGGTTCAATTCCAGGCTACCGGTGGCCACGATGCCACCGCTCGTGCAGTTGCCAGCGGATCGGTGCAAGTCGGTGCGCTTAGCTACAAGAAGTATGACTCCATGATCGCCGATGGCGAAATTAAGGCCGAGGACGCGCCCATCATTTGGCAAACTCCTTACTACGCTGATTACAACCTCACCGCTCACCCGGCATTGGAGGGAATGTTCGGTGAGGGATTTATCGATAAGTTGCAAAAGGCGCTTGTTGATTGTGAAGACGAGGCGGTGCTCAAGGCATTCAACCGTGAAGACCTCATTCCGGCCAAAAACGAAGAGTTTGAAGGCATCTACGAGGTGGCCAAGGAAGTTGGCATCATGCGGTAATCGCACAGGCCAAATCATCTTTGATGGCGGGGTCTTCCAGGAAGACTCCGCCGTTTTATTATGTTGAAATTTCAGTCAGCGAGTCTGAGCTATGGGGCAACTGTAGCCTTGGATTCGGTTGATTTAACGATTCGGTCCGGAGAGCAGGTTTGTTTAATCGGGCCGAGTGGGGCGGGGAAATCCAGTTTGTTGGGATTATGTAATGGGCGTGTTCCGGCAACGAGTGGGAAGGTGGTTCTGAATGATCAGGACTTGGGCGAATTGAACGGAAAGACGCTGAAGGAAGTGCGGTCCGGGATTGCCTGGGTGCCGCAAGACCTCGGACTCATTCCGAATCTAAGGGTCAGTCAGAATGTGGCCTGTGGGCTGGCTGCACGGAAAGGGTTTTGGGGTTTGATGAGAAGTCTCCTTCTGATGGGGAAGGCGGAAAAAGAGCGGGTGAGCGGCTTGCTAAAGCGGGTCGGGATTGAGGAAAAGATTTTTTCAAGGGTGGATCATTTATCAGGCGGTCAGCGGCAGCGGGTGGCCATTGCACGGGCTCTCTATCAGGAGCCGCAAATGATCTTGGCGGACGAACCGGTGAGCGCGGTTGATCCGGAGAGGGCCAAAAGTTTGGTGGAGTTGCTCACGACAATTGCGCGGGAGGAAAAGATGACGCTCGTGATGAGTCTGCACGATGTAGACTTGGCGCAGCGCTATTTCGACCGCGTGATTGGGATGCGAGCCGGTCGGGTCGTGCTTGATGGTTCGCCGGACGATGCCGGAGTGAAAGAGCTTTACCGACTGGACGAATGAGACGTCGGTGGTTTTTTCTCGGAGCGATTGCGCTCTTTTTCGGGGGCCTTTGGGCTCTCGAGGTCCGACCCGGTCAGTTGATCCCGAGTGAAGGTGGCCGGGAAGCAGCGGGGGATTTTTTGAGTGCCGCTTTTCAGCCCGCCCTCGATTACGAGGAGTCGGATATGCGAGGAGGGGAGGTTTCCTTTCTGGGGAAAATTGGCAAGGCGCTCTGGTTAACGGTGCGCTATGCAGTGGTGGCGATGAGTCTCGCTTTTGTGATCGGGGTCATTGGTGGTGTGTTGGGATCAAGAGCATGGTGGTCTAAGCCGAATTTGTTTTTGCAAGTCCTCCGGATTGGGACGCGATTGCTGGCGACTGCGATTCGATCAGTTCACGAGTTGATGTGGGCCTTGTTGTTTCTATCTGCGGTAGGGACCTCGCCGTTGGTTGCGATTCTGGCGATGGCTTTTCCTTACGGCGGAACGCTGGCAAAGGTATTTTCTGAGCTCCTTGATGAAAGTGAAAGTTCGGCCGGAGAAGTGATTAGGGCCTCGGGTGGGAGTGGATTTACGGCCTTCTTCGCGGGAGTCGTAACCAAGGCCCTTCCGGATCTCGCGACCTACGCATTGTATCGCTTGGAATGCGCGGTTCGTTCTTCGGCGGTTCTTGGGTTTGTGGGGATTCCGACGATTGGATATGAAATCAAAACGGCCTACGAGGACGGACATTATCATGAGATCTGGTCTTACGTGTATGCTTTGCTGATCGTCGTGGTTTTGTTCGAAGCATGGGGAGCTAAGGTGAGAGGATTATTGACGACGGGGACGCCATCGCGTGTTGGGGAAGAGAAGGGGCAATCGTTGAGTGAACTTTGGCGGGGTCGGGGGCGTTCGTGGTTTTTAAGATTCTCTGTGGCCACTCTGACTGTGGGAATCGCTGCCGGATGGATGGCGGAAGATCGATGGGGAGCGGGGGTAGGCTGGGAACAGCGGGAGAAGAATTTGGATCGCTTTACAGATGAAATGGTGC
>JAKMEV010000429.1:0-10230 GCA_022425785.1 Akkermansiaceae bacterium
AAGACCGAGAAGCCGGTTCCCAAGGGCATCGAGCCTCAGTACAGCCGAAGCGGCTATATCCATCCTGTTTACACGCCCACCGGACAGGAAATCACCGGCGACTTCCCCGCCGATCACGCCCACCAACACGCGCTCTTCTTCGCCTGGACGAAGGCGACTTTCGATGGGAGAAAAGTGGATTTCTGGAACCAATCCAAAGGCCAGGGGCGGGTCGAATTCCGTGAGGTCGTCGATTTTAAAAAGGGCGAGCGGCAGGTCTCGTTCAGCGTCAAACACGCCTTCACCGTCACCGGACAGGAAAAGCCTATCGATGCACTTCATGAGATCTGGACCGTTACCGTTTATCAGACTCCCCAGGACCACTTTCTTTTCGACATCGAGAGCGTTCAGGAATGCGCCACGGTCAAGCCCCTGATCCTCGATAAATACCACTACGGCGGAATGGCATTCCGGGGAAATGTGCAGTGGCTTAGGAAAAAGAAAGACCAAAGCATTGGTCCTAGTGACCTACAATATCTCACCAGCCAGGGCAAGGACCGCTGGGAGGGCAATCATACCCGACCCAACTGGGTCGCTTTTTCTGGCAAGCTCGATGGGCAAGACGTTTCGGCTGCGGTCTTCTGCAGCCCGGAAAATTTTCGCGCCCCGCAGCATGTTCGCATCCATCCCAGCAAACCCTACTTCTGCTTCGCTCCCATGGTCGACGGCTCCTTCAAGATCGAACCCGGGGAGAAATACATTTCGCGCTATCGCTATTTGATAACCTCCGAAGCTGTCAACCCGGACAAGATTGAAAAATCCTGGAAAGACTACACAAAGGCCGAAAAGTAAACAGACTCGATGAAGATCTCCCGAAAAATCCTACAGGCCTGTCTCATCGCAATCCTAGCTCACACGAACCTCAAAGCGGCACCCCAAGGTTCCAAGCCGAACATCATCTTTATCCTGACCGACGACCAGGGATACGGAGATCTCGGTTGCTTTGGCGCGAAGAACATTGCCACACCCAACATCGATCGTCTTTGCAAGGAGGGCATGAAGTTCACCAGCTTCTATGTCACCAACCGCTGCTCGCCGACGCGCCTCGCCTTCATGACCGGCTCCCTGCCAGAGAGGGCGGGTTGGTCAAAAGTCATCTATCGCCATAGTCTGGTGGGGATTCATTCGGACGAAGTCACCGTGCCGGAGTTGATGAAGAAGGCCGGGTACACCACGGGCATGGTCGGCAAGTGGCACCTCGGCGAGTTTCAGAAATTCAACCCCGTGAGGCATGGCTTTGAATCATTCTACGGATTTCTCCAATGCGGTGGTGCGGATGGTAAAGACGAGGGCGTCGCCGGGCTGTTCCGAAACACGGAGTTCCTGGAAAAGTCTGCCGACAAAACCCATGGCCAATACTCGCCAAAACTACGACAGGCGGGAATCGACTTCATTCGCAAAAACAAGGACCGCCCCTTCTTTCTCTACTACGCCTCACCACTACCGCACGTGAAGTGGATTCCGAGCGAGAAATTCAAAGATAGCTCCAAGCAGGGAACCTACGGGGATGTCATCCAGGAGATCGACTGGCAGGTCGGCGGGCTGATGGACACCCTCGACGAGCTTGGCTTGGCCAAGAATACCTTGGTCGTGTTTGCCTCCGACAACGGCCCTCAGCTCAACGTCGAAGGCCACGGCGGGTCCGGCCCCTTGCGCGATGGGAAGTGGACCAACTTCGAAGGCGGCATTCGCTCGCCCACCATCATGCGCTGGCCCGCTGTCATTTCCGCTGGCGCAACCAACGACGAGATCACCAGCATCATGGATCTCCTTCCGACCTTCTGTGAGCTTGCCGGAGTCGAGAAACCCAACGGCCGCTTTCTCGACGGACGGAGCATCCTTCCCTACCTGGAGGGAAAGGAATTGCACGCGCCAATCCACGACACCTTCATTGTTCCAGGCTCCACGATCCGCCACGGCGATTGGAAGCTCTTTGTCAAGGGGGCTACCCCCGGGGGCAGCAAGTCGGATACCGTCGGCAAGACCGACCGCAAGCCCGCCCCGGCCGGATCCCTCTTCAACCTCAAGGAGGATGTCGGAGAAACGACAGACCTGTCCCGACAACACCCTGAGCAGGTCGCCGAGTTGACGAAGCGGGTGCAGGCTTTTCAGGCCGAGTTGGCAAAGAACACCCGCTCCATCGGAAGGATCACCGAGGTCCCGGAGGACGTGAAGCGGAAGCTGGAGAAGAGCAACAAGAAGAAAACGAAATGATGAAGTTTGCCTATCGATTAGCCCTGATTATCTTAGGCCTTTTACCAGCCTTCACTTGGGCGTCAGAGAAACCAAACGTCATCGTCATCATGGCGGATGACCTCGGCGCAGAGGGACTCAATTGCTATGGCAGCACCATCTACACCACGCCCCACCTCGATAAAATGGCAGCTGAAGGCGCGCGCTTCAACAATGCCTATGCCACCCCGCTCTGCACTCCAACCCGGGTCATGATCATGAGCGGGCTCTATCCCAATCGGACCGGATACACCGCCCTGATGGGCAAGAGTGCCGGCACCAGATTACCCGCCTCGATCCGAACCTTTGGCCATGACTTCAAGACATCGGGATACAAAACGGCCATCGCCGGCAAGTGGCAGCTCGGGAAGTTTGACGAATTCCCCAATCAGCCGGTGGAGCATGGCTTCGATGAATACTGCATGTGGACTTGGTTCCACGGGGGAAAGAAGCATTCCCGCTTCTACCAACCCGCCTATTACACCGATGGCAAGGTGCACTACAGGACGGAAAACGATTTCGGCCCGGACATCTACTGCAAGTTCGTGCTCGATTTCATTGACCGGAACAAGGACGCGCCCTTCTGCATCTACTATCCCATGGCGCTGGTCCACTCGCCCTTCATCCACCCACCGCGCTTGGAAGACTTGGCCCGCACCAAGTTCAACGACAATGTCGATAAACAAACCGCAGCCTTCGGCCACATGATCACCTACATGGATGACATCGTTGGCCAAATCCGGGCCAAACTGGAGGAACACGACCTTGCGAAAAACACCCTCATTCTCTTCACCGCTGACAACGGAACCCATAAAGCCATCACCAGCCAACTCCCCGGCATGCAGCTCAAGGGAGGAAAGGGCTCCATGAATGAAGCCGGAACCCGCGTGCCCTTCATCGCCTGGTGGCCCGGTCAGATCAAACCGACTGTCAAAGAGGATTTCCTCTGCCTCGTCGACGTCCTCCCGACGATCTGCTCGATTGCCAAGATCGATCTTAAGCGCAAGGTCGACGGGATGGACCTTTCCCACAGCCTCCTGGGCACGAAAGGAACCGCTCGGGACCACATCTTCATGGCCTACAAGGGAGGCCAGTTCTTTACCCGCGACCGACAATTTCGCCTAAGTCTTGGCGGCAAAAAGGAGAGCGAGGAAAACCTCTTCCATATACCGGTGACGTCCGACACCGAACGATACCGCGAATCCGTCAGCACCAATCCCGAGCACCAAGCCGATCGCCAGCGCCTGAAGAAGCTCCTCGATCAATACACAAGCATCCCGGATGAATACGCCGAAACGCGCAAGGCCGCTTCCGGGAAGAAGTAACATCTCTCCATCACAGTTTCCAATCTCATGAAAAAATCACTCCAACTCTTGCAAGTTTGTCTCTTCGGTATCCTCGCCCTGAGCGCGCAACCCGCCGGTGCCAAGGACCGCATGAATGTCCTCTTACTCATTGCTGACGACCTCAACACCTGGATCCTCGAAAAGCCCGAACGCTATTCCGGCAAGGTGATTGCTCCTAACCTTCAAAAGCTGGGCGAGAGCGGTCTCGTCTTTTCCAACGCCTACTCAGCCTCGCCATTCTGCGTCCCTTCACGCACCTCCATGTGGTCGGGAATCAGCCCGCACAAGTCCGGGGTTTACCACAACCAAACAAACATCGCCGCCAGCGCGCCGCTCAAAAAAGCAACCTCTCTTTTCGAAACTTTTTCCAAGGCCGGCTACGCCATGTATGGCTACGGCAAGATCACTCACGGATGGAAGGGCAATGATGTCTGGGATGACAAACAGGGCCACAAGCGTGATCCGCGTCCTCCCGGAGCGCCGGTCCAGTCGGTCGGGAAAGGGGAGCAGGATTGGGGCCCCATTCACCTTTCCGAGGAGGAGATGAATGATACCGGAGGAGCCGACAGGACGATCGCAATTCTCGAAAAGAAACACGAAAAGCCCTTTTTTCTGACCTATGGAACCTTCAATCCCCACATGGCTTGGTTTGTGCCGCAGAAGTACTTCGACATGTTTCCCTTGGACGAAGTGAAAGTCCCTAAACTGAACCCAGATGACTTTGATGACATCCCCCCACTAGCCGATGAGGTAGTTGGTGGGAAACGCAAGTTTACCCAGAGTGTCTTGAAGGCTGGTCTGCACAAGTCCGCCGTGCAGGCTTATCTCGCGACGACGGCTTATGTCGATGCGCAACATGGACGGGTGCTCGAGGCTTTGGAAAAGAGTCCCTACAAGGGCAATACCATCGTGATCTTTCTCTCGGATCACGGATTTCATCTGGCGGAGAAAGATCACTGGCAGAAAGGCACACTCTGGGAGGAAGCGACGAACTCGATGTTAATGTTCCGGGTTCCTGGAGTCACCAAGCCGGGAGGCGTGAGCAAACGTTGTGTCTCTTTGCAGGATCTCTATCCGACCTTGATGGAGCTTTGTCAGATCGAGAAGCCATCATATGTCGACGGGAAATCCCTGACGCCGATTTTGAAAAACCCTCAAGTCGAATGGCCCAGTACCGGGATCAGCTATCTTTATGATCAATATGCCAGCATTCGAACGGAGAAGTATCGCTACATCCGCTACAAGGAAGGGCAGCAGGAACTCTACGACCGGGAGAAGGATCCGCATGAGTGGAAAAATGAAGCCAGCAATCCTGACTACGCGAACGCGGTCAAAGAGTTGAATGAGCAACTTCCTGCCGTTGAAAAAATGGCCAAACAACTCGTGAGAAAAGGCCGGAAGTAATAGATCTCTCAAGCCAAATTTTTATACCGTGAAATACCTGACGATACTCTTCGCCCTATTGTTAAATGCCGCCCACGCTGAAGATAATTGGATCATCTTATTTAATGGGGAAAACCTCGATGGATGGACCGAGCGCAACAAGAGCGGTTCCTTCCGAGTTGAGGGGGGGACCATTGTTGGAGCAGCCAAGGAAGGCCTCGGAACGACCTTTCTCTGTACCAACGAAAACTATGGCGACTTTGATCTGGAGTTCGAATGCAAGTTGATCGATCCCGGTTTGAATACCGGCGTGCAGATTCGCTCGCGCAATCGGGAACCCAACGGGAAACAAAAGGTGGGGCCGGTCGAGGGACCTCAGGTGGAAATTGCTGCGAAAAATCCGGACCGTGGGACTTTTAGCGGGAATATTTTCGGACAAGGCTGGGGTCAATGGCTGACTCCGAAGGGCGACCGAAAGAATCACAAGTTTTTCAAAGGAGGCGAATGGAATAAGTTTCGGGTCTTGGCGAAAGGAGACAAAGTCACGACCTGGATCAATGGAAATGAGGTGATTGCGACCGTGATCCCCGCCGAGCGACATGAAACCCATTCGAGCGGATTCGTTGGCTTGCAACTTCATGGAATCAAGGAAGGCACGGGACCGTATGAGGTGGCTTGGCGCAATGTTCGAATCCGGAACTTGGACGGCGAGGGGTCGGGTGTTCCAAAAATAGCAGCGCCCAAAAAAATGACGAAGCAAGTGTCGCCAAAGATCCGGCTTCAGCACCAAAGTCCCGAGACTCCGTTTCGAGATCTGCCGAAGTTTCGTGATCATCAGTTGACCCGCTTTGCCACGGCTCCGGAAATCAACTGCCCCGTTTCGGTCATCGCAGAGCCGGGTGGCGCGATTTATGCGTTGTGCGATGGGAATGCCGGCCTCGGACGCCTGCCGAACCAGGGGAGTATTTGGCGACTTATCGACGAAGATGATGATGGGAAAGCAGATGTCGCGACGAAGTTTATCCCTAACATCGATACGCCGCGTGGTGGTCAGTTTCTTGGCGACACATTGTACCTCGTCCATCCTCCCTTCATCTCGGCGGTCCGTGATACAGATGGTGATGGCGTGGCCGATGAGCGCAAGATTCTCGCGAGTGGTTTCGCGCACGACTTGAATTGGACGCGTGGAGGCGATCATTCGACCAATGATTTGCGGGTGGGAATTGATGGCTGGATTTATGTGGCGGTGGGGGACTTTGGGGCGAGTGCGGTTGGTTCGGATGGATCAACTGCAAAGTTGATGACGGGTGGGGTGATCCGAATGCGACTGGACGGAAGTGATCTCGAAATCTACGCGCATGGAACCCGGAATACTTATGATTTAGCCATCAATCACCGGCTCGATATTCTAACGCTCGACAACACAAACGATGGCGATGGTTGGGATATGCGCCTGCATCACCTCACGCCGCTGGCGCACATGGGCTATCCCAATCTTTACAAACACTTCAGCGAGGATGTCATGCCGCCTTTGTTTAGCTATGGTGGAGGCTCGGGTTGTGGGGCCTTGTTTTTGGAGGAACCACAGTTTCCCGATTGGTTGAATCGTCGTTTTCAGACCATTAGCTGGGGTCGGATGTTTACCCACGATCTGACCCCGAACGAAGCGACCTTTGTGAACAAGGATCAGGAGTCCCTTAATATGAACAAGCTTGTTGATCTCGATGTCGATGGGAGCTCGCGGCTCTACTTTGCCAACTTCGAAGGTGGCGGGGCCCGGATTGAGCCGGGTGCGATCGTGGGACATATTGTGCAGGCCAAACCAAAGGGGTGGAAATTTCAGGCCTTCCCCGACCTGAAGACATCGGGTCCGGATACGCTCGTTGCTAATCTCGATCAAGGTTCGGGTGTCTTAAGGCAACAGGCCCAGTGGGCGCTGATTCGGAGTGAGGTGAAGGGAGTCGATGAACTGCTCTTGAAGGCGGCGAAGAATGACTCGTTTTCTGTAGAGGCTCGTATTGCTGCTCTCTTTGCGATCAATCTGCGTAATCGACCTGGCGCTGCTGAACGGTTGAAGGAACTTCTTACTGATGAGGTTCTGACTGAGTTTGCTCTGAGGTCCTTGTTGGATCGTGATGACCGGGCTGAGCTGAATCTCGCGTCAATGATTGCCGCATTATTAGATCATGATGATCCACGCGTGCGAATGCATGCCGTCGTTGGGGCGCAGAAGTTGAACCTGAATGATCTCACCGAAAAGCTGCTCGGGCTGGCGAAAGAAGAAACGCGGCCTCCACTTGAAAATGGTGTTGCGCATGTTCACGACGCGATTCCCCATACGGCGCGGCGGGCTTTGATCGTGATGGCACCGGTGGAGCAGCTTCACGGAGCGCTGGCCAAGCCCGACTCGCGAGAAGCAGCATTGGCGGTTCTCCGACAGATGCACCGTGCCGACAACGTGGCAAAATTGGCTGCCGCTCTTGATGGGAGTTCGACCAGCGAGCAGAAGCTCGAATTCGTAGCAACCTTGCTTCGGCTCTATCATCGGGAAATGGAATGGGACGGCAGTTCCTGGTGGGGGACCCGTCCCAACAGTGCAGGGCCATACTATCGCGGCGTGATTTGGGAGAGTTCAAAAGTGATTGCCGCGGCCCTCCGTAGAGCGGTGATGGGAATGGACGAGCAATCGCAAAAGGAAGTGCTCTACCAGGTGCGACGGCACAACCTGTCACTCGATGAATTGCGTCTTCCGATCGAGGTCGATCCCATGGAGCAGCTTTTGGAGCAGGAAGAGCATACCTTTCAGCAACATCCTGACTTGCTCTCTATTACGACTGATTCCGCCCGTCCGCAGCAAATGCGGATTGACGCCTTCCGGGCCTCGCTTGAGGTGACGGGATTTGCCTATGGCGAATGGTGCGTGAATACGATTAAAGCGCTTCACAAGATTTCGGACGAAAAAGAACTCTATCAAATGCTGAGTCCTGAATTTGTGCAGAGCTCATCTCATCGGATTACCATGATGCAACGTGTGCCAAAGGCTTATTCAAAGCTACGTCGGGCGGATCAAGTTCAGCAGGAGTTGTTTTTTGAGGTGATTTGTAATCTGGTGCAAAGTCCCCTAACTTCCGAAAAGATCCGCAAGGCTGTTGTGGGTGGGATGGCGAAATACCCGATGACTCCTGTCTTTCTCGCGAGTATTGCTAAACATCGCGCAACGGGCTTTATGCCTCTGCTTAAAAAGGCAGCGGAAGATAAGAAGATCGGAGGTGATGTTCAAAGGGTAATCGCTGAACTTAGCACCAATGATGGGAAGCTGGTTGGAAGTCTCTCGCAGAAGGACGTGACCAAAGCCGTGCTCACGATGAGCGGAAGCGCGGAAGTTGGTCAGAAAGTTTTCATGCGTCAGGCATGTATCGCATGTCATTCTGTTCTACCCAACGATCCTCAAAGAGGACCTTATCTTGGCGCTGCCGGGACCCAGTTTAACCGGGAACAACTGATTACCCACGTGATCAATCCGGGAGTCGAAGTCGCGCAGGGTTTTCAGGGCTTTCTCTTCAAGCTGAAAGATGGCTCGAGCGCGACGGGTTTTGTCACGTCGAGAAATGAGAAGACGATCGAACTGAGAACGATAACGGGGATTGCCCAAAAAGTTGCGGCTTCAGACGTGACCGAAGAAAAAGCCCTTGAAGGAAGCCTGATGCCGCCCGGATTGGTCGATGCGCTGACCTTGCAAGAGTTCGCGTCCTTGATTGATTACCTCCAATCGTTGCACTAATCTCGCAACGACCCTCGTGTTAAAAGTTGGACTCCACTGCGGCGGTCTTGGTGATGACTTTGATGAGGTGGCGGATGTTGAAGTTGTTTTTGGTGAAGTCCTCGTGGAGTTTGTCCATAGTGCTGAAGCCAAAGCTGTTGGTGGGTTGCTGGACGAGGTGGTGGAAGAGGTGCTTGATGAAGGCTCGGTGGGCCCCGGGGCTTTCGACGGCGATCTTGGCGAGGTCGGGGGCACCGTTGATGCGAATGGTTTTGTCGTCCGGGGTGGGGTAGTCGCTGGACGCGTTGATGGGCTTTTTCTTTTCGTGGGTGCGGAAACGGCCGACGGCGTCGTAGTTTTCCAAGCCGAAGCCAATCGGGTTGATGATGGAGTGGCAGGACATGCAGCTGCTGTCCTTGGTGATTTCGGTGACTTTCTCCCGCATGGTGAGATTGGGCTTGAAATCGGCGTCTTTGAACTCGATGGCATTCGGCGGAGGCTTGAGGAAACGGCCGAGGACGTTGCGGCTCAGATAAACGCCACGATGGATGGGCGAGGTTTGTTTGTGGTAGGAGAACGCGGAGAGGATGTAGGGATGAGTGAACAATCCGGCGCGGTGTTTGTTGGAGGGGACGTTGGCAAAGCCCCACTTGGGCGCTTCGGTGCCGTAGAACCTGGCGAGACGTTGGTTCACAGGAAGCTCGCCGGAGAGGAAGAGTTGGCGGTAGTCGGACTTTTCGGACCAGATGACTTGTTCGATGAAAAGAGTCAGCGAGGTGCGAAGATCGGCGATGATATTCTCATCGAAACCGGGGAAGGTTTCGAGGTCTTTGCTGAGGTCATCTTTTTCGGTGAGGTTGAGCCAAGTGAAGAAGAAGCGGTGGAGCTTTTCCTTTGAGCGCGGGTCCTCGAGCATGCGGTCGATGCGCTGGTTGATTTGGTTTTCGTTGGCGAGATGACCTTTGTGTGCGGCATCAAGGAGAGTGCTGTCGGGAATGGAATCCCAAAGAGTGAGCGCGATCCTGGTGGCGAGAGTGAATTGATCGGGCTTGCCCTCGGAGTTGAGGTTGAGGTCAGGATAAAGAAAGTAGGGTGAGGTGAAGGTGAGAAGAAGTGAGCGTTTCAGAGCAGAGTCGGTATCGTCTTTGCTTTGTTCAAAGACCGCATCGACGTAGAGCTTGCGTTGCTCGGCGGTGAGTGGGCGGGCGAAGGCGCGTTCGGCAATAGTTGCGCAGAAATCACGGAGCTTTTGATGGCGGTCTTTGTCGGTGGGTTTGCTGCGGGAAAGGCGGTCGATGTCTTCGAAAACGTGATTGGTGATTTCGATGGCGGAATTGGTGACCGCTTCGCGCCAGGCTTTGGAAATGCTGGAGCCGCGTTCGTAGCCCATCGAGGCGTCATCGGCGGGGAAGGGCGTGGTGGGGATGGCGAGAAGGTGGGAGCGCTTCGGGGAGAGGTAACGCTGCGGGA
>JAKMEV010000437.1:0-12834 GCA_022425785.1 Akkermansiaceae bacterium
TCGATATATTCCGCCGGGCTCTGGGTGGAATCTCCGCAGGGAAGATCCGTGTGCATGAACAATTCGGCCGCCGCTTCACAGTAGTCCGCCAGCGTCTCCGCCGGGATGGCATCGAGAGCTGCCTTGGATTTTTCGATATTGAGTAAATCGCGTCGGATGAGCCCAGGGTTGGCAGTGTGAGTAACGAGATTATCGTTCAACTCAACAAGGTCGGCGGAATGGTAATCCTCACCGAGTCGGAGAATGGGAATTTGCATAATGAGAAATGGAGCGATTGGTTTTCGAAGTTGGCTATCTACGTTTAGCGATTGGCCCTTAGTTTTTTGGAGCTGACGCACCGATGTTTAATAAACGCCCTCGATGACGGCCTTGGTACCGCTTTGGAAAGGACGAACATCGCCCACTCCATCCCACGGAAATTCATCACACTCGGGACGTCGGATCGCTTCGTCGCGCTCGAGGAAACGAGGCACGAAGAATTCCTTGGTCATCGTAGTCAGCTCAACGCGGCCATACTCGCCGTAGTCGACGCTTTTGGTTGCATCCTCGGGGTCTACCACTCGCAGGGTCGCGCGCGGCTGGGGAGCATAGTAAGTGAGCGAATATTCGCCCGGCTCCCGCTTCCGGCTAATAGCGAGTCCCATGAGGGTGTTCCCGTAGGTGGGAGCGTAGTTGATCTTCCCCTCGAGAACTTCTTCCTGAATGAACTTCACATACTGCGGAGTCATCGTGGTGCCTCCGGCAAAAACGCCCCGGATCCCGGCATCAGCAAGCGACATACGCTCGGCGAGAGATTCGAGAAGTTTCGGGGTGGTGAAGATACACTGAATGTCGCGATGACGAATGATGGTCGCGGCCTGATCAATGACGTGGGCTTGGTAGGCCTTGGCCATTTGCATTTCGCCCATGCCGATGAGGCGTTTCACCCAACGGGGATCGAGATCGATAAAGTAGGCCGCTCCGCCACGAATATTGGCGAGGTGCTCGATGGCAAGACGCAGACGTCGCGGCCCAGTCGGTCCGACCATGAGCCAGTTTCCTCCTTGTGGGAAAAAGTCCGGTCCATAGTGATTTGAAAATTCGGTATAGTCCGTTTTGTAGTCCTCCCAGCCAATCCGCTGTTTGGGCATTCCGGTCGTACCACCTGTTTCAAAAACATTGTAGGGCTTACCCTCATAGGCCTTCGGGATAAATTTCGCAGGATCTTCCTTCCGGAGCACCTCGTCGTCGAAGTTGTCAAAATGCATGATGTCGTCGAAGCACTGCACCTTTTCGCGGGGATCCCAGCCGGCATTTTTGGCCCAATCGAGCCAATACGGGCATCCCGTTTCGGGCGAAAAGTGCCAGTTAATCAGCTCCCGGGTGTGGGAATCCAGTTGGGCGCGGGCTTCTTGAACAGTCAGGGTTGAACTCATGAGTAGTGGACTAGGAAATACGTCTACTCAGAGGTAAACTAACAAGGGATTGTCGCAAGCGCAGTTTTTCAGCAAATCCTCTCCGCTTACGCCTTGATTGTTCCGATTCCAAGTTGCAGATTTTGCCCATGTCATACGATCTTGTCGTTATCGGAGGAGGCCCTGGCGGTTACGTCGCCGCCATCCGCGCCGGTCAGCTGGGGAAAAAAGTCGCCTGTGTCGAGATGGACCGCGCCGGCGGCACCTGCCTCAACTGGGGATGCATCCCGACCAAGGCTCTCCTGAAAAACGCGCACCTATACCATCAGCTCAAGCACGATGCGGCCACTTTCGGCCTATCCTTCGACAACCTCAGCTACGATTGGTCGAAAGTCATCGGGCGCTCACGCAATGTCTCCGGTAAACTCGCCGGCGGAATCGAATTCCTTTTCAAGAAAAATAAGGTCGATTACATCAAGGGCTACGGATCCGTTGCCGGTGAAGGGAAAGTCGAAGTGAAAAAAGAAGATGGCTCCACTGAGATACTCGACACCAATAAAATCATTCTCGCCACCGGTGCCAAGTCGCGCGAACTGCCCGGACTCCCCGTCAACGGCATTTCAGTTATCTCTTCCAAGGAAGCAATGGTTCTTGAAAAACAACCCCACTCGATGGTCATCATCGGGGGCGGTGCCATTGGAGTGGAATTCGCCTATATTTACAATGCCTTCGGCACCAAGGTGACACTCATCGAAATGATGCCTAATCTTCTTCCCGTCGAAGACGATGAAGTGGGAGATGCCATCACCAAGATTTACAAGAAAGCCGGCGTTAATTGCCTCACCAACACCAAGGTCGTCAGCACCCGCGACAATGGATCCTCGGTTACCATCACCATTGAAAACGATCAAGGCACGCAGGAAGTCATCGCCGACACCTGCCTCGTTGCGATCGGAGTCTCGCCCGTCCTTCCCGGCGGCGAGCAACTGAAATTAACCGACCGTGGTTGGATTGAAATCAACGAGCGCTACGAGACTTCCATTTCCGGGGTCCACGCCATCGGCGACATCGCAGGACCTCCCTGGCTCGCCCACACTGCGAGCTTCGAAGCAGTCCAGTGCGTCGACGGTATGTTCGTGGAAGGCCACAACGTGAAACGCGTCGACCAATTCCCCGGCTGCACCTACTGCTACCCCGAAGTCGCCTCCGTTGGAAAAACCGAACGCGCGCTCAAAGAGGAGGGCATCGACTACAAAGTCGGTAAATTCCCTTACCAGGCTCTCGGCAAAGCCCAAGCCAGCGGCGAGACCGAAGGCTTCGTGAAACTTCTCTTCGGAAAAGAACACGGCGAAGTTCTCGGCGCTCACATAATTGGTGAAAACGCAACCGACCTCATTTCCGAAATGGGCTTGGCTCTCTCGCTCGAAGCGACCATCGACGACATTCACGCCACCATTCACGCTCACCCGACTCTAGCCGAAGGCATTCACGAAGCGACCCTTGACGCCGACGGACAGGCCATCCACTTCTAAAATTCCAATCCTAAACAGGCCACGTGGCCGAACTACCGACACGGCTCCCCCCTCCGTCACAATCCGCTCCACAAGGACCGGCAGGGTGGTTCTGTGAGCTCGGCGGAAAAGTTCACGGCCCCTTGGATTTCCGCAGCCTGAAGGAACTCACTGTCAGTCAGGAAATCGGCAAAGACACTCTGGTCTGGAAGGGTAACGAATCTGAAAAACAAAAAGCCAGCACGATTCTCGGTCTGTTTCCCAAGGCCAAACCAAAAAAGACAGATTCCCAAAAGCCCGTTCCGGAATCACGACTCAGCGATGACGATCCCTACGCCACTCCGCGTACTTCCACCATTCAAGATGGCCCACCCGGCGGGCTCTACCTTCCCCACCTCCGAACCTCCAGCTTTCTTCACTTATTCCTCTCCTTTGTCGCAATGAGCGCACTGATTGGAGGAGCCTTTCAAATTCCCGAGCGTGACATTCGGCTCATTACTTTTTGCCTCGGAGGCATCGCCGGAATTCACTGGCTTGTCCTTGGCCTGACATACCTTCACCGGAGCTGGGACATGATGCACATGTTCGGAGCCCAACTCAATGGCAGCAAAGCTGTTCGCTTTATGCTCATTCCTCTTTTCAATGCCCTCTGGAGTTTCGTCGCTCTTTACAGCTGGGCCAAACTTTGGAATCACAGCCAGCGAACTCATCCCGGTCTCTCTCTGGCCTCCGCCGTTTGGAAGCCCCTCTTCTTCCTTTTCCCGATTGTCTTTCTTGTTAGCCAGGGCCTGATCCTGATGCACTTCATCGCCAAAGACTGGCCCACCGACCTAACAAATCCCAACCACCAAATTTCCCTCAGCACCTTCGCCTTTACCATCGCCCTCGGGATGTTCTGCTGGTTTCAAATGACCCGCGCGATCAACTTCCTCGCGCGAAAGAAATCGTAGTTGCTACTCCGCTCCTACCTCGTAAACGAGGTAGCTACGTCTCCAGTCGGCGGGCTTGGGGTAGTGACTCATCACCGGCCTCGTCGGGAAAGGAATTACCATCACCGGCCGGGGCACTACTTCCGAAAATGCCAAAGACAACCGGGAAAAGCGCCAGGTCATCCGATTCAGGAGCAAGACGGGCGTTAGGCTCGCTCCTTGAGTAGTCACAAGAAGGCGGGAACGAGGACAGCTTGGGACAACTTAAAAAGTAAGCTGACTTCCGAAGCACCATCCATCCTTTGATTCAAGGAACCTTGCCATCGCCGGTTCAATTCGGCAGTTTCCCACCATGACAAAAATACTCGCCGTTCTCATCGCCAGCATTGCCATCTCGATGGCGGTGACTCCTGCAGAAATGAAAGCCGAAGTTCACGAAAAGCGTGGCAAGTCACTCCCTTATCGTTGGACTAAAGCCGGCGACTCTGAAAAGCCCGCTCTCGTCCTCTTCCTCCACGGAGCCGGCGAGCGGGGAGACAACAATAAATCGCAGCTCGTCCATGGCGTGAAAGATCTCCTGAAGTGGCTCGAGACCAACAAGGAGAGCGCCGTCGTCGTGGCCCCGCAGTGCAACCGCGGCACCTGGTGGGCCGACCTCAGTGGAAATTTTAAAGATCCCAAGGACGGCACCCTCAGCAAGAAGCCCTCCGACATGCTCAGCATGGTCTTCGAAGTCGTCGACAAAATCGCCAAGAAACACAAGGTCGACCCCAACCGTATCTACGTCACCGGGCTCTCAATGGGCGGCTTTGGAACCTTCGGCTCCGTCGCGCATCGTCCCGATTTCTTCGCCGCAGCTATGCCGGTTTGCGGAGGAGGCGATGCCAAAACAGCTGCCAAGATGGCCAAGGTTCCCTTCTGGGTTTTCCATGGAGATGCCGACAAGGTCGTTCCTGTCGCCTGCTCTCGCGTCATGGCCAAGGCTCTCAAAGACGCTGGCGCCGAGGTCAAACTCACCGAGTATCCAAGCGTAGGCCACGATTCCTGGACCCAGACCTATCGCAATCCGCAAACCTGGAAGTGGCTTTTCTCTCAGAAGAAAAACTAAACCGGCTTGCGAATGTGCATCCAGGCATGCACGTGCGGCTTCCCACGGAAGTAACAAATCATATTGGGACCTTCCAACTGCCACACATCCCAGACTTCATCCTTTCCAATATTTTCCTTCTGGTAGAAGGCCATGTGAATGTTGTCGAAGCCGCCCGCTTCCAACAGCTTGAGCGCTTCGGCTGAGTCTTTCTTGCGGAAGGGTGCCAACAAATCTCCAAGCACCTTGCGCACATGGCCTTTCTGGTCGCCACTCATATCGCCCACGCGAATGCCATCGAGTCCAGTTTTCTTTCCGGTCAATTCGATCGTCTTGTTGCCATGTTCACCACGACTAGTATCGCAAAGGGCAACCTTGCGCTGCTTGCCATCGAGCATTTGATAAACTTCGTTCGCCCGCACCGCCTGATACCAATAAGCATTATCCTTGTGATCGGCCTCCTCGTTAAAACTCTTCGCAGCGTGTCCGTAGAAAAGAGGGCCGCCAAAAGCCGCGCCCTCCACTGAATCACCATCACAACGACGCGTGCAGTGACGTCCCGTAAGGACAAACTCAAATTTCCCGGTTCCCGGCTTTCCAAAAATCGCCACCGACGATCCACCTTCGAAACCATCCAGCCCGCTATCCCACTCCACCTGATCAAAGACCTTCTCGGCATACTCCTCACTGTGAAGCCCCATGAAGATCTCCTTGATCATCGCTTGCTGATCCTTGTTAAAATCCTCCACCTTCGTCTTCGTGATCATCCAGTTGTTGTCCACCTTCAGACGAAGTTTGTGATCAAAAGGAAAGCAAATCGCCTTCCGTTGTTTCTCGGTCAGCGTGTCGTAAAAAGTCTTCACGAGCGTCTCCGAACTCGCCTTCTTCTCCGCCCCAATTATCGGAAGTGACCCCAATCCCAGTCCGGCAGCGATCCCACTGGATTGGCGAAGAAAGGAACGGCGGCCAAGGTCGAGCGAAGATGATTCTGGTTTCATGGTGATGAGATACGTTAGCGAATAGTTTATCCCTCGCGCCCGAAGAATCCAACTCCGAAAACACCAAACCTCCCTCATTCCGGAAGGAGCTCGGTCACTCATCCCTCCCCTCCATCCAAAATTCCCGATGGACCAATTTGAAACAGACCCCTCTTACCTCAGGTATTCTGCATTGTGATTCGACCAATGCGTCTCCTTCTGGCTGTGCTCCTGCTCTTGCCTTCTGCCGTTTTCGGGGGAAAACAAAAACCCAACATCCTCTTCATTGCGATGGATGATTTGAATGACTGGATTGGCTGCATGGGCGGCAATTCTCAAACGATCACGCCGAATCTCGACCGCCTTGCCAAGAGCGGAGTTCTTTTCACCAATGCCCATTGTCCGGGTGCGGCCTGCAACCCCTCACGCACCGCCATCATGACGGGACTCTCACCGCATACCTCGGGGCTCTACGAAAACGGGCAGAACATGCGCGAGACTCTTCCGGATGCCAAAATCCTACCGCAGCACTTTCGTGATCACGGCTACCGATCCATCGGGTCAGGCAAGATGCTCCACTACTTCATCGATGCCCGTTCATGGGACGAATATTTTCCAGAGAAGGAAAAAGAAAACCCCTTCCCCTATACCCTCTATCCCGAAACCCGCCCGCTCTCGCTCCCCCGAGGTGGTCCCTGGCAGTATGTCGAGACCGATTGGGGGCCGCTCGATGCCACCGACAAGGAATTCGGCGGTGACTATAGTGTCGCCGAATGGGTCAGCGAGCAGCTCTCGGTAAAACAAGACAAGCCGCTCTTCCTCGCTTGTGGATTTTACCGACCACACGAGCCGTGGTTCGTTCCCGGGAAATATTTCGAGCCCTTTCCGCTCAAAGACATCAAACTGCCACTCGGATACAAAGAGAACGATCTCGACGACCTCCCGCCCTCCGGCAAGCGTATCGGACCCAACCGCTACTTCGCGCACATCCAGAACGAAGGCCAGTGGAAGAAAGGTATTCAAGGCTACCTCGCCTCGATCCACTTCGCCGACGCCATGCTGGGCAAAGTCCTCGATGCACTCGAGAAAGGCCCCAACGCCGACAACACGATCGTCGTTCTCTGGAGTGATCACGGGTGGCATCTCGGCTCAAAACAACACTGGCAAAAATTCACGGCTTGGCGTGCTGTCACCCGGGTCCCTCTTATGGTTCGCTTTCCAAAAAACTGCGCTCCCGGACTTCCCGAAGGAACCACCGCCGGCTCGGTTTGCAATCAGCCGGTCAACCTCCTCGACCTCTTCCCCACCCTCACCAAACTCGCGGGGGTTCCACACAAAAAAGACAACGACGGACGCAACTTGATCCCTCTTCTCCAAAACCCCGCCGCGCCCTGGCCGCACACCTCTCTCACCCACCTCAACAAGCCTGGCAGCTATGGCATGAGCACGAAAGATTGGCGATATCTTCACTACTCCAATGGCGACGAAGAACTCTACAACATCAAATCCGATCCCTTCGAGTGGACCAACCTCGCGACGTCACAAAAGCACGCCAAGAAACTCGGCGAGCTCCGCGCGCTCGCTCCCCAAAAATTCGCGGCCTTTAAAGAACCTTCCCTGAAAGCCCTGCCTTCCTTGAAGTGGCGCAGGGGCTCCGGACCGGCCTCGAAACCTGACGGCGCTTCCTTCCCCGTCATCTTCGTGAACCGCCGAAAGCAAACGGTCGAACTCTTATGGAAAACTCCCAAAGGAGAACGTCAATCCTACGGGATCATCAAACCGGGAAAAACCAAGAGCCAGCAAAGCCGCCCCGGCGCGGCCTGGGAAATCGCCGAAACCGAGTCAGGCAAGACCCTCGGTCACTGCATCGTCGGGGATCGCAAAGCCAAGTTGATCATCCCCCGATAGTTGCGAGAAATCCTCGCCGAAGGAGGCAACCTTCTTTAAATCAGCCAATGAGAGCTTGACTTGAATTGGCATTTGCCGTGGTTTTCTGGGAGCTATTACTCTTGCACCCATGAAAGCAACCTTACTGACTTTTAGCCTCCTTCCCGGACTCCTTTCCGCGCAATCAATTTTCACCGGCGATGGGGACTGGCTGGATTCCCTCCTTTGGAATACCGGAGTTGTGCCTCCCGACAACAGCGTGGCGCAGGTCAACGGCATCTGTGAAGTGAGTCAAAATACCGGAGCCGCCAATACTGACAATCCCAGCCGCATCGAAATTGGAAGCGGCGCCGGGGCCGTCGGAGAGCTCACCGTGAGCGGAGGCACCTCAAGCGGAGCCCACGGCGGCGTCAATGGAGGAATTTTTGTAGGAGTCAACGGAGGCAACGGAACTCTCATCGTAGAGGAAGGGGCAACCTACCGCAGCCAGGGGGCCAACATGGAAGTTGCCATTGGAGATTCCCTTGGAGGAACGGGGTTCATTTCCGTTTCCGGAGAACTCCAGATTTACAAATTCCTCAATATTAACAACGGAACTCTGGAAATGCAGCCAACAGGAAAGAACAATCTTTTCAATTCCAACAATCCCAGCACCATTGGAGCTGCTGGAACGCTTTCCTTCATCATCGATGGTCCCAACATTGGAGCGCTCGAAAGATCCAACACCAACGGTTTGAACCTCACCATTGACCCGGCTGCCAACTTGATGATCACTCTCGGCGGTGCCTTTGCCATCAATGATTCCTGGACTTTAATGGACTACACCACCTTGAACGGACAGTTCAGCCAGGGAACATCCTTCACCAACCAACAAGGATACACCTTCACGGTAGACTATGGCGCAGGGAGCAATGATATCGTCACCCTCACGCTGACCTCGGATTCAGAACGACCCAAGATCGATAGCCTCACCGCCAGTCCGGCTGCAATTTCCTCCGGGAACTCCAGCACCATTGCCTGGATCGCCTCGAACTTCGATACCCTTACCCTCGATCCTGGCGGAATTGACGCCACCGCGCTTTCCGAGATCGAATTATCTCCCGTTTCTTCCACAACCTATACCCTCTCGGCTCTCAAAGACGCGGTCACGGTAACCAAAAATGTCACTGTGGTGGTTGATGCCCTTCCCGAGATCAACTCCTTCACGGCGAGTGATTTTCTCATCGCACCCGGAGAGACCGCCACTCTCTCATGGGATGTTTCCGGAGCAGAATCCGTGGACCTTTCCCCTACTCCCGGGGCCGTCTCAGCCACAGGATCAGCTGACATTTCCCCGGTCGCCACTACGACCTACACTCTCACGGCAACCAACACCACCGGCAGTGTGAACTCCGAGATTGAAATTACCGTGGATGCTCTCGATGCAGCCCTTATTCACCTCTGGGACCCCGCCTTGCCTGGCCAGACCAGTGGCGGATTTCTCGATTCCATCGGGGGAAAGAACTTCGATGTCACCAACGGCAACCTCCTCACCGGCCTGACCTCGGACAACACCAGCCTGACTGCCGCGATGAGCCGGGTGAATCCCGATTTGGTCACGGGCGGAGATATGGGGCTCGGTTTTCCCTCGCCCGATACCACCTTCGAAATCTGGACCCAACCGGGAGATCTCGATGAAAACCCACAGCTCATTTTCGAAACCGGCGGACCTGGTGAGGGCTCATCCATCTTGATGACATCGACGAACGTTCGCTTCCTTCACAGCACCGGAGGACTCAACACCATCGATATCGAAATCCCCTTGTTGTTCGTCTCGTTGGAAGATTTTGTCCAGATCATCGTCTCAATCAATACTGGCACCGGAGATGTCACCCTCTCAGCCAAGGGCTCTGCCGGCGGTTCGGAATCAATAACCGCCAACGGAACCGTGGGCGCGTCCAATGGAAGAGCCAGCCTCTTTACCTGGTCAGGATTCGGAGGCGGCATCGACGGAGCTATGGGAGGAACCGGCGGCGTTGCGCCTCCCGGAACAACGACCTTCCGGGGCAATATCGCTTTGTTTAAAATCTACGATCGCCCGCTCAGCGGCCCGGAAGCAGACGAAGCCTACCTTCGCATTGCCGATGCCATTCTCGCGGGAGACTCCGACAACGACACGCTGCCCGACTGGTGGGAGCAAATGTTTTTCGGCGACCTATCCGAAGGACCAACCGACACATCCGACGGCGATATCTTAACTAATTTCCAAGAGCTCAATGCCGGCACCAATCCCACGCTCGCCGATTCCGATATGGATGAACTCGACGACCACGTCGAACTTGCATTTGACGAACCCACCGACCCCAACAATCCAGACACCGACGGAGATGGGTTGACCGATGGCGAGGAAGTCAATGGCGCCCCTTCCAGTAATCCGCTCCTCGCAGATACCGATTCCGATGGCTTCGGTGACGCCTTTGAAGTCCGTGTCGGATCGAACCCCAACGATGCCTCAAGCCAGCCGGGACCCGATGAGGTTGGAACTCCTTTCGCCAATCTCAGCACCTTTGGAACCGGCGCTTCCTATGACACACTCCTCCTTGCCACGAATACCACTGATGCCAGCTTCAAGCTCGTTGTTGACTTCCTCGAGAAGACCGATGGTCAACGTGAAGTCCTCTTCGAAACCGGTGGAGGCGGAACTGGGATTTCCCTGGTCTACGAAGCAGGAAATCAGATCGTCTTCCGCGGATCAGGCGGAGGAGGATTTGAACTGGCAACCGCATCTCACACCCTCACCGCAGCTCAAATCGCTGCCGGAGACATTGATGTCGTGGTCACCTATGATGTCAGTGACATCGACGGAAACTCAGCGATCGCGATTTATCTGGACGGGATACAGGTTGCTTCAGCCGCTGCACCACTTGGCGGGAATTGGACTGGAACCAATGGCTCGGCCTTTGGGGTCGCCAGTGGCTTCATGGCGGGCGACGGGGCCAACGGCACCCTCACCGGCGTAACATTCACCTCAGGCACAATCAATGCCCAACAAGGTCTCACCTACTACGCTGACACCCTCTACCGGGAGGGCACTGATGCCCCTCCGGCGATTACCGACATCAGCTTCGATCCATCCATCGGAGCAGATGGACAGTTCTCCATCACCTTCACCTCCAGAGTAAATGCCACCTACACTCTCTTCTTCTCAACCGACCTCACCGATTTCGGATTTGACCTGAACGACAGTATTATTGGTGAAGCTGGATCCACAACAGTGACCTTCCCCCACCCTGGTCCAGGCAACAACAAAGTGTTCTACCGTGTTGGGCTCAATTAGTTGGTCCTCGAAAAAGCGATTTTCACTCACCGCCTTGATTGAGATATCTCAGTAATCGAAGGATACAAGCGATGGTTAAGGGAGCTCCTGCAGGTTTCCTATCGGGTGTTCACGGGACAAAATTCTCATCTCCCTTTTTTCTTCAAAGAGAATATTCTCATAGCCCAACGCCCGCCCGCCTTGTCTTCATTCAAACGAATCCTGCTCTCAACACTCCTGCTCGTCGCTCCTGCGCGGGGGCAGGAATCCAGTCTCAACGACCTCTCGACCGACCAACTGGAGAAAAAACTGGAGGGCATCGATACCCAACTCAGCCAACTCGCCAACTTCACCATGCGCAGTGGAGTCGGCGCGATTGGCCATCGATCCAAGAGTCATCAAACCAGCACCCATCCCGAGTGGGTTGAGGTCGCTCTCGACGACGAAAAGGACATCGACCTCATCGTCCTGGTCCCCACCATCGGACGCCTCACCCGGGAAGGCCTGGCCGCCGATGGCTTTCCGCGTGCCCTCCGCGTGATCGCCGGCACGCCCGGGCACCCCGACGGAGAGATTGTGGCGAACCTAGATGGCAGCGATCACCTCCTCCCTCGCATCGGCCCCCTGACCATCCCCTGCCGGATCCCGCAGGCCTCCTGGATCAGAATCGAAGCTGTAGAACTTTCCACCCGCGCCTGGGACGAGCGATTTATCTTCCAACTCTCGGAAGTCCTCATCTTCCGGGATCAAAAAAATCTCGCCCTTCGACGTCCCGTTCGGGCCTCTTCCGGAACGATCTCCTCTTTAAATGCCCGAGGTGCCAACTACCTGGTCGACGGCAGTCTGCCCTACCTCATGGACGCCTGCGATGGAGAGCAAAGTATCGCCTTGGTCGGCCACACCACTCCCGACAAGAATCTTACCATCACCATCGATCTGGAAGCCGGGCGCCGTATTGAGCAAATCAACCTACACTCCACCGATGTCGAAGACTTCATTCCTCAGGCCGTGCCTTCCGACTTTGGAATCCCAAGACAACTTCTCATCGAGGGCGCCAATAAGCCGGATTTCTCCGATGCCGTCACCTTGCTCAAACCCGATCTCAGCTCCCCTTTCAAACGAGCCCCGATTCTCATGCTCCCCATCTCTGGGGCGAGCTGCCGCTTTGTGCGCTTTACAATCGAAGAAGCCTACAGCTCGGATGGCCCGAACACCGAGTCCTCCTTCGTCGGCTTCGGCGAGATCGAAATTTTTTCTGATAACATCAACCTCGCCCTTGGGAAAACAGCTCAACTCAACTTCAAACCCACCGATCCGAGCCGTCTGGTCTCCTCGCTCACCGACGGAAGAAATTACCATGGCAACATCCTCCCACTCCGTGAATGGATCAAGCAGCTCTCCCTCCGTCACGACCTCGGAAATGAACGCCCCAAAGTCGTCGGCCTTCTCAAGACCCGTTACGATGAACAGGAAACAAACTTGAACCTCCTCCTGTGGATTCTGCCCCTCCTCCTCACCGGCACCATCATCATTGTCCTCGTCAACCGCAGCAACCAACAACGGGCCATCCACCGGGCCCGCGAACTCATCGCCGCGGACTTGCACGATGAACTTGGAGCCAATCTCCACGCCATCGGCCTCCTCGGAGATCTCGCCCGCGCCAGCGACGCCAATCCCGAAAAACGGGAATCCCTCCTCCTCCGCATGCGCACTCTCACCCAGAAAACCGGAGCCGCCGCCCGCTACTGCACCAA
>JAKMEV010000459.1:0-2963 GCA_022425785.1 Akkermansiaceae bacterium
GACTTAAGAGCGGAGAACCGGCCGGGAGATGCATGATGGCTAAAAACGAGAGAATTCTCGTTCGAAATACGAAAGTTTGTTCGTAGTTGTCCTTGAATCCTATCACCCCTGAGTTGCATGATTTTTAACAGTTATCAATTCTGGAGTTTTTTTGCTCTTATTGCGTTGGCTTATCGCTTTCTTGGGCACCGGCAGCAAAATCATTTCCTGCTCGCGGCGAGTTACTTCTTTTATGCCTGTTGGGACTGGCGTTTTCTGGGCCTGATTATTGGGATCACGGCAGTGCATTATGTCGCGGCGCTAAAGATTGGAGAGGGAGATGAAAAGGAAAGGCGGCGATGGTTGGTCGGTAGTGTGGCGTTCTCCGTAGCGTTGTTGGGCGTCTTTAAATACCTAAATTTCTTTATCGAAAGCACGGGCGTTTTCCTGGGGCGGATTGGGTTTGAGGCTCATTTCGAATCGCTCTCGATCATTCTTCCCGTAGGTATTTCGTTTTATACCTTTCAGACTCTCTCCTACACCATCGATGTGTTTCGGGGGGAGACCAAGCCAACGCGAAACTTCGGAGACTTTGCGCTTTATGTGGCATACTTTCCTCAATTGGTAGCTGGACCAATTGAGCGCTCGTCGAGGTTGTTGCCGCAGATCACCAATCCGCGAAAGCACCGAGCGGAGGATTTCACGATTGGGCTTTCGTTGGTGATGGTTGGTTTGTTTTTAAAAGTTGCGGTGGCGGATAATTTGTCCTTTGTAGCGAATGGGGTTTTTAAAGCGCCGGAGGGAGGAATCACGGGGACAGATGTGCTGGCGGGAGTGTATGCTTTTTCGTTCCAAATCTATGGAGACTTCGCGGGGTATTCTTTCATTGCCTGCGGAGTTTCACGATGGTTGGGGATTCGTTTGATGACGAATTTCAAGCGTCCTTATTTGGCGAAAGATCCGTCGGAGTTTTGGAATCGCTGGCACATCTCCTTATCATCATGGTTGCGGGATTATCTCTACATTCCGCTCGGCGGCAATCGGAAGGGCGTTAGAAATACCTACCGCAACCTCATGCTGACGATGGTGATCGGAGGACTCTGGCATGGTGCGGCGTGGACCTTTGTGATCTGGGGCTTGATTCACGGAGTGCTCCTTTGCCTGTATCGTATAAAGCTGATAAAAGTGAAAGTTCCAGTGGTGATCGCGGTGTTGGTGTTCTTCCATTTGACTTGCCTGACCTGGTTGTTTTTCCGGGCGGATTCCTTTGGGCAGGCGATGGTATTGCTTGAGTTGATATTCTTTGAACAAGGGCTGACGCCATTTTCTTCGTATGCTTTTGGATCGTTGGCCTTCTTTTGTCTGCCTCTCGTGGTGGCGGAGATTTGGAGTGATCGCAGAGAGGAACGGAGATTGCATCATTTGCCCTGGCAGGGTCGAGCGGCGGTGTATTGCTATCTTGTGTGGATGATCATTACTTGTGCTCCGACGGTGCACAGTGACTTTATTTATTTTCAATTCTGATGTCTGAATTCCGTGTGACCAGTTTTCGGCAGGAGCTCAAGGTTCTTGCGGCTCTCGTGTGCTTTCTTGCCGGGCTGGAATTGATCGCCCGGATGATTTCGGAGTCTCTGGATGATGATCGGGCACACATCGCCCAATTCGACGAGCTTGTTGGGGAACTTGGAGAGAAGAAAGGAGCGGTCTTGGGGAATTCATTGCTACTTCACGGTTTGAATTTGGAGCAATTTGCGCAAGAGTCTCCTGATTTCTCCATGATCCGGGTGACACCGGTTTCGTCGGCGGTGTTGGATTGGGGGCATCTCTATGAGCGTTACTTTTTGAAAGGTGAGGAATTGCCGGAGCATTTGTTTGTCGGATTCGTGGCGCACCATGTGGATGATTCCGAGCCTGCTAAGTTGCGTCGATTGTCGCGCCATTTTGTATCGACCGGTTCGCTGCCGCAGTTGTGGGAGCGTGAGCGTTTTGACCCTCATCAACGTGTGCAATCGGGGCTTTCCCATGTCTCCGCGTTGATTGGCGATCAACCGGCGCATCGGGAGCGGGTGCTGGACTACTTTATCGATTGGTATCGACTGGGATTACGGACGAATCAGGATTGGGTGACAGGTGAGGTCGAGAGCTCTGTCGAGCGCCAATCAAGCTTCAAAAGGATGACTCGTTTTGTCGATATGGTACAAGCCGGTGGAACGAGGCTCTGGATGATTCCCCTGTCTCAGCCTGAATATTGGGAGTTGAACTCCGGACTACTCGAATTGATCGAGAGGAAAGGTCTCGGCTTGATGGATGCTCGTTCCATCCCGGGGATGACGGCGGATGACTTTTCAGATGGCTACCATCTCGGAGAGAGTGGAGCTGAGAAATTTACCAAGTGGTTCGCAAAGGAGATTTCCGAAAAGATCACTCAAGACCCATGATGGTGAGTGCAGGGCTATCCAATAAATCGCCCATTTTTTTATCGGCCAAGGATTGATAAAGACGCGAGTCAGGAGTGATCACGGTCAGTTCGCAGCCGAGGAAGTCGGTGGTGAGCCCGCCGCCAGTGGGAGCGAGGAAAAAGAAGCTGAACTCGCCATCAATTTCGGCTTCCACGAGAGCGCCGGGGCCAACGGCATCGGAGATGGTGTAGTCGGGTGCTTCGAAGCGCTGAAAGACGTCGAGAGCGGCTTCAGCTTGGGCGAGTTGTTCGGCCTGAGCCTCGGCGAGATAGGCCGCTTCGATGGCGCGGGTGTCGTATTTGCCCTCGGACTTGGCTTCGTCGCCTGAGGAGCCTTCGTTGGAGACTGCGAGGGCGGACTTCATAATGTCTACTTGGTCGGCAAGTTGCTTTTGAAGGATGATGATGACCTCTGCTTTCGTCACGATGGGGAATAGATAGTCTCCTTTGACCCGATCCGTCAAATTTCCCGTGCACCTTGTCGCAAAAGAAATAGGCTCCGCGCCATGAGCCACCTGGAACTGAG